>SLGN01000016.1 GCA_007123695.1 Verrucomicrobiales bacterium | reverse complement strand
AGTCGGACGAGATCCTCGATCCAGATGGGCTCGCCGGAAAAACGGACCGAGTAGGTCACAATGCCCCGCTGGTTGTGGGCACCGCGGGCGCTGATGGCCTTGGAGCAGGGGCAGAGGGTCGTCACCGGGACCAGCACGGTCACGGTGAAGTCGGTCTTCTCCCGCGAGGCATCGACGTCGAAGACGACCTCGTAGTCGATCATCCCCTCACGACCGCTCACCGGAGCGGGCTTGGAGAGGAAAAAGGGAAAGCGGAACTCGACGTGGGCCTGCTGGGCATGGAGACGTTCCAGCAGCTCGGCGGGAATCGCCGAAATGGTGTGGACATCAAGCACGGGCCCGTGCGAATTGAGAACCTCGACGAAGCGGCTCATGTGGGTGCCCTTGTAGTGCTCGGGCAGATCGACGGCCATGGAGACGGTGGCGACCGTCCCCTGCTCGGAATTCGCCTTGTCGCGGATGCGGAGAGGGAAACGCAGGTTTTTCACGCCCACCCGGTCGATGGGAAGACGGCGCGAGTCGGGCTGGTTCTGAATGTCGGTGAGGGTCTCCATAACGAAACGGAAGCATCCCGGCGGCTCTGCGGCGAGGATGCAAAGGGAACTCCGGCGCGAGCGCCGGTTCCCATGCGGCTGGGCCGGGAAACTAAAGCCCCTACCAAGTGGGATTCAAGCCCCACTTCGCCGCGAAGGGCTCCAGCTCGGGGCGCATCGGCCAATGGTCGGGCTGCGGGTCGAGGCCCTCGTGACGCACGCTGGCGCCCTTGAGCTGCATGCAGCCTTCGTTGTTGCCGATCTCGAAGACCTGCTGGACTTCTTCCGGCGTCAGGTTGACGTCGGGAAGGGCGGCGAACTCGGAGACCTTGTCCTCGATGGGGCGTGCGTCGTCACCGGCCTCCTGGATGAAGGTGGGACCGACGGACTTCACCGGCGCCTGGCTCAGATTCCAGACACAGGCAAACTGCAGCATGGTGAGACCGTATTTCTCGGCGATGGGGCGCATCCGCTCGAGCTTCTCGTTGCCGTGCTCGATCCAGCCCGCCGGGCGGTAGGTACGGTGGTCGCCGTCGCGGAAATAGTGGCCGGGTTTCACGTCGTCGTGGAAGATGCCGCCGAAATCGACGACGCGGGCGAGGATATCGACGTCGAACTCGTTGGCCACCGGCAGGACGTAGCGCCCCGGCCAGGGCTCCATCGGATTGAGGATGATCATGGCGGAGGAAATGTCCTCGTGGAAGTGCTCGAGGCAGTAGGCCATGTCGATGGCGAAGCCGTTGGCGGGACCGGGCGCGACGCCGGTGGTTTCGGCGAGGCCCTTTTCCCGGAGCCCGGCCATGGCCGCCCAGACATCGGGACTGGAGTAGCCGATGGAGTCGGGATTGTGCAGCATGACGATGTCGAAATGGTCGGTGCGGCAGCGCTCGGCGCATTTGGCGGTGGCCCGCTCGAGGTATTCGGCATAGCCATCGGGACCGCGCAGGCCGGGATCGGTGAAGCGGGCGTAGCCTTTGGCCCCTTCGCGGACTCCGTCGTAGATGTCGTGTCCGATCATGGCGACCAGGCAGTAGCTGTCGCGGTCGTATCCGGCCAAGGCCTCGCCGAGGAACTCGTCGCCCTTGCCGATGCCGTAGACGTCGGAGGTGAGAAAGGTGCGGACGCCCTCGTCGTAGGCACGCCGGGCGAGGTTTTTCCATCGATCCTCGTCGAGTCGCTGGCCGAAATGCATGAAGCGGCCCCCGCTCCAGGAGCCAAAGGCGGTTTTGGTGAGTTCCATGCGCTATCGGTGCCACAAAAGCGCTTCGGGTCAAGCCATAGCGTGCTGCGCGAAGGCGGATGCATCTCCGCCGCAAGAAGCCCCGGGGCAATCCCCCTACCCTACCCGCATCTCTAAAGGGATGCACACCTCTCCTCCGGAATCGCCACGACGTTGAGGTAGGAAGGCAGCTCGGATCGCTTCTCCGAGGCAAAGGGACGGCATTCGAGGTGCCCCGTCCCTCGGGCAGCTTCGGCGGGATCGACCGGTTCGTGAAGGCGGTAGCCGAGCCCCTCGAGGTAGCCGAGGGTCCCGGCGCACCGTTCCGCGTCGGCGACGCCGTCTTCGAAGACGACCACGGGACGGCAGCGCGCCAGAGTTTCGCGGGCGCCTTCGAAGACGGCGCCCTCGAAACCCTCGACGTCGACCTTGAGCACGTCGAGGCGATCCCACGCGAAGGAGTCGAGGGAAACGAGCGGCACCTCGATGCCCCCGCCGCTCTCGTCGATGGCGGCAAGCCCGCTGTGGCGGGGCAGCTTCATCTTCACCGTGCCCTCGCCCGCGCCGACGGCGGCGTGGTGGGGCTCGATCCACGGGTCCAGCCCGGCTTGCGCGACGATGTCGGCGAGGTCGGCGTAGGTCGAGGGAATCGGCTCGAAGGCGTGGATGCGGCCGCCGAAGGAGCTGCGCGAGGCGACGAGCAGCGGAAAGTAGCCCCAGTTGCTGCCGACGTCGGCGAAGACGCCGTCGTCGGGCAGGTGCCTGGCGATGCTGCGGGCCACGGCGACTTCGTAGCCGTCGGCGAAAATGGAGAAGTAGAGCGGGCTGAACTGCCGGTTGTAGGGATTGAGGCGGAGGGTGGCGGGCCGCCCCCGCACCATCAGATCGACCTCGAGGCGACCGAGCGGAGGCCGCAGCGCCTCCAGCCCGTAGAAGGCGAGGCGGGCGAAAAGCTGCCGCACCGGCCCGGCCGCGCCGCCGTGGCCGCTGCGGAAGGCGTTGCGGTAGGCCCGGTTGACGAGAGCGGGTCGGACGGCGGAGATGTCGAGCTTCATGGAGGACGCAGCGGGAGGAGCCGCCGCTCCGGTTGCGGGCGTGCAAGGGAAGCCTGCTCGGAGTGGGCGGGCCGCTTCCTAGTTCCGCATCGCGGTCTCGTCAAGATTGAGCACGAGATTTGCCAGCATGGTCCAGGCGGCGGTCTCGGGAACGGGGGCGATCTCCCGCGGCTGCGATTCGCCAGCGGCGACGAGGACGGCGGCGGCGGCCGGATCGGCCCCGGCGTGGTAGCGCTGCTGGGCGAGGGCGTCGGCGAGGAGCCGGATCTCGGTCTCGTCGGGAGCGCGCCCGAGGACGGTGCGGAAAAGCCACGAGAGCCGCGTGCCGTCGTCTTCACCCCCTTCGTCGAGGGCGCGCTCGGCAAGCGCCCGGGCCGCTTCGAAGAACTGAACGTCGTTGAGCAGTTGGAGGGCCTGCATGGGCGTGTTGGTGCGCTCCCGGCGGGTGCAGCTCTGCTCGCGGTCGGGCGCGTCGAAGTTGCTCATGAAGGGCGGCGGCGCGGTCCGCTTCAGGAAGGTGTAGAGGCTGCGCCGGTAGAGGGCCGACCCGTGGTCCTGCAAATAGTAGCGCGTGTTGCTGTTCGCGTAGCCGACCGGTTCCCAGATGTTGGGCGGCTGGTAGGGGCGCACGCCGCGCCCGCCCATGGTGAGGTCGATCAGTCCGCCGACGAAGAGGGCATTGTCGCGGATCTGCTCGGCATCGAGACGGATGCGCGCGGCCCGGCCGAGGAGCCGGTTGCCGGGGTCGCGCTCGACGAGGGCGGCGTCGGGCCGGTTGTCCTGGCGGAAGGCCCGCGAGAGCACCAGCTCCTTCATCAGCCACTTCACGTCCCAGCCGCTTTCGACGAAGGAGACGGAGAGCCAGTCGAGCAGCTCGGGATGGCTCGGGGGCTCGCCCTGCGAGCCGAAGTCGTGGCTCGTGGCGACGAGGCCGGTGCCGAAGACCTGCTGCCAGAATCGGTTCGCGGTAACGCGGGCGGCGAGCGGGTGGGCCGGGTCGAGGAGCCAGTTGGCGAGGTCGAGCCGGTTGATACGGCGGCCTTCGGCGGGCGGAGAAAAGGGGCCGAAGCCCTCGGGAATGCGCGGCTCGACCTTCGCCCCCGGCTTGTCGTAATCGCCGCGCTCGGCCACGAAGGTCTCGAGCGGCTCGGCGAGGTCGCGGAAGACGAAGGTGGTAGCGATCGCCGCATCCGCCGCAGCCGCTGCGGCGCGGGCCTCGATCCACTCGGTGCGGGCGGCGGCGACGGGCCCGTCCCCGGCATGGGCGACGTGCCGAAGGTAGAAGGCAAGGAGCGCGCCGCGCTCTTCCTCCCCGGCGGCT
>SLGN01000340.1 GCA_007123695.1 Verrucomicrobiales bacterium | reverse complement strand
GGGCGGTGCCGCTGGCGGAGGCCTTGCGGCGGAAGGTGCGCTACTTCAGCGACGGGGCGGTGATCGGTTCGGCGGCGTTCGTGGACGGGGTCTTCGAGCGGCTCAAGGCCGAGGGGCGCACGGGGCCTAAGCGGACGAGCGGGGCGCGGCGCATGCGGGGGGCGGACTTCGGCGACCTGCGCTCGCTGCGGGATTTGCGGGTGCGCTTGGATTCAGAGAGCGCGGACTGATCTGGACGTTTCGGGATGCGTGTCGCATCGACATGCGCTGCCATTCCCGGAGTCGCGTTCGGGCGAAGGGGACCCCCGCGGCCGCGCCGACGCGTTGCGCGGTCGGGTTCTACTCCCGCAGCGGCTGTCCTGCGTCGGTAAGCTTGTCGAGGTCGCTTCCGGTCCGGGATTCGCCTTCGCCGCCGTCCCATTGCGGGTGGTTCAGCACGAGAAAGGCGTGCAGCGCCTCGAGGAAAAAGAGGTATTCGTGACGCGAGGATTCGTAGGGGTTTCCGTCCCAACCGAGAACGAAGAGCGCCTTTTCGCCGCCGAGGGTGTCGAGCACGTCGTCGCGAAACTTGCAGATGACGCGGCCGCTCTCGGCGTCGCGCTCGACCTGCATGTGCGAGCCCTCGTCGGGAGCGATCCGGAAGTGGTGGACGCTGGTGATGTGCCGCGCCACGCTCGCGTTTTCGGGACGCCAGTCGGCGGCCTGAGTGGGGTCTCCCTTTTTCGCTTTGGAGCAGGCGCCGAGCAGCAGGGCGAGAAGGGCGAGAAGGGCGAGCGGGAAGAGACGGATCATGGGCGGTTTCGGGATTCGGGTCAGACCCAGTCGTTCCAAGTGTTCCAGGTGCGCCAAGTCACGTTGGCGAAGCAGATCGCGGCGGTCACGAGGCAGATGGCGGGGCCGAGACGGGGGCTCTTGACGAGACGGGGCATCATCGACGCCACCGCCGTCACGCTGCAGAAGCCGAGGGCCGTTCCGAGAAAGACGATGGAGGTGGCCGTCGCGGTGTGGGCGAGGCCGTTCATCCCGATGGCGCCTCCGATCATGGCGTAGCCGATCGTGTCGGGACAGGGGATGAAGCCGATCGCCGCTCCGGTGAGGAAGGGATGCTTGGGATCGAGCATTTTTTCGGCGCGCTCGACCTCGCCGCCCTTGTGGAAGGCTTCGCGCAGCAGGAGCAGACCGAGGACGAAAAGAATCGGGATGTCGACGTGGCTGAGCCAAAATTTTCCGGAGGGCCAGGCGACCATGAGGAGCTTCAAGAAAAACTGTCCGACCCCGAGGGCCAGCGCCATGAGCAATCCGTGGGCGATGGCCATCCCCAAGGTGAACTGCCAGGCCTTCCGAGCGCCCATTCCGCCGGTTGCGAGCAGCAGGGGCGTCGGGTGGCCGGGGAAAAAAACGTGGCTGAAGGAGAAAGTGAGAAGGAAGATGGCGGATTCGAGGCTCATGGTTCCAAGGGATTGCCTAGGGAATCTTAGCAAATTTTTCCATAAATGCAATAATTATAATACATTTCATCTGCTCTCCCGATCTGCGTGCTTGTTGCGCAATTCTTTTGCGTTTGACCGGCGACTTGCGTAGATTCCCTTGAATCCCGCACCGACTTTCCGATGAAACTCCGATTTTTCCTCCCGATTCTGCTTGGTTTGCTCTTCCTTCCCTACCTTGCCAGCGCGGGGCCGGTGACCTACCGGGCGGAGATGAAGGGCATCGAATGCGCCGGCTGCAAGAAGACCATCACCCGTTCCCTCGGCCAGATTCCGGGCGTCAAGTCGATCCGCATTATGAAGCTGCGCGAAGACAAGCACCGGCTCGTCGTCGTGACGGACGGTAGCGCCCCGATTTCGAAGGCGCAGGCCGTCTCCGCTCTGGGCCGGGACTCCCACTACGAGATCATCTCGTGGGATGAGAAGGGCTGAGGGTCTCCCTTTCCACCGGATCCCGACCATGAAGACTCACCTCTCCTTCCTCGCCGTCGCCGCAGCGCTGCTTGCGGGCGTTTTCCCCACCTCGGGCCGCGCCTCGGCCGGCGAAAAGCTGCGGGTCTTCGTGCCGGTGCTTCCCTACGAGTATCTTTTCGAGCGCATCGGAGGCGACTGGATCGAGGTGAAGGCGATCGTGCAGGAGGGCGGGGACTGCCACAACTACTCGCCTTCGCCGCGCCAGATCACCGAGATCTCCCGGGCGAACTTGCTTTTCTCGGGCGGCCTTTCCTTCGAGTCGAACTTCTTCGTCGCCGTGGGCGACGGCATCTCTTCGCCCAAGGAGATCGATCTGCTGGAAGGTCTCGACCTGCTGGAGGGAGGCTGCGGCGAATGCGAGTCCGCCAAGGCCGAGGGCAAGGACGTCGCCGATCACGACCACGAGGATCTGATGGACGCCCATGTGTGGCTCTCTCCGCGAGTCCTGATGCAGCAGGCGGAGCGGGTCGCCGCCCTGCTGAAGGAGCGCGCTCCCGAGGCCGCCGCCGCCATCGACGCGAATCTCGCCTCGCTCAAGGCGGAGCTTTCCGCGCTGGACAAGGAGCTCGCGGGGATGCTCGAGCCAAAGAAAGGGGAGGCTTTCTACGTCTACCACGCCGCCTTCGCCTACTTCGCGCGCGACTACGGCCTGGAGCAGCGTGCCATCGAGATCGGCAACCGCCGCCCTTCGCCCAAGCAGATCGCGCAGATCGCGAGACAGGCCGTCGACGAAGGGGTGAAGGTGATCTTCGTGCAGCCGCAGTTCGACCAGTCCAGCGCTGCTGCGCTCGCCGAAGCCATCGGCGGCAAGGTGCAGGTTCTCGATCCGCTGGAGAAGGACGTGGTGGCGAATCTGCGGACGGTCGCCCGCACGATCGCCTCGGCGCCCTGAAGCGCAGCGTGCTTTCCCCGCAGGAAGGACCGGTCGTTTCCGGGGGCGGGGACAGCGGTGCTTCCGGCCGGTTTTCAAAACCGCTCCGCCGGTGGCGCGGTCAGAAAGGGCTGCGTCCGCCGCCGAACTGCTTCATGAGCTGGTTCATCTTGCCTTTGCTGCGCATCATCTTTCGCATCTGGCCGAACTGCTTGAGGAGCTGGTTGACCTGGGTCACGGAGGTGCCGCTGCCCTGGGCGATGCGGCGGCGGCGCGAGGCCTTGATGATCTCGGGACGGCGCCGCTCGTCGGCGGTCATGGAGAGGACGATGGCCTCGGTGCGCTTGACGCGGCGCTCGTCGAGGTCGACGTCCTTGAGCTTGTCGCCCATGCCGGGGATCATGCCGAGGAGGCTCTGCATGCCGCCCATGCGCTTCATCATGCGCATCTGGGAAAGGAAGTCGTTGAAGTCGAAGTCGGCCCGCTTGAGCCGCTCGGCCATGCGGAGGGCCTCGTTCTCGTCGATGGCCTCGGCGGCCTTTTCGACGAGGCCGACGATGTCGCCCATGCCGAGGATGCGGCCGGCCATGCGGTCGGGCACGAAGGGCTCGAAATCGGAGAGTTTTTCCCCGGTCCCGGCGAACTTGATGGGCTTGCCGGTGACGCCGCGCATCGAGAGGGCGGCGCCGCCGCGGGCGTCGCCGTCGAGCTTGGTGAGCACGAGCCCGGTGAGGCCGGCGCCCGTGTCGGCGAGGATCTCGTCGAAGGTCTTCGCCACGCTGACGGCCTGCTGGCCGGTGGCGGCGTCGGCGACGAGCAGGGTCTCGCGCGGTTGCAGGAGCCGGTGGAGCTGGCGCAGCTCTTCGACGAGGGCCCCATCGACTTCCTGGCGGCCGGCGGTGTCGAAGAGAAGCACGGTGCCGTCCTGCCCCTCGGCCCAGGCGAGGGCGTCGCGGGCGACCTTGAGGACGTCGCTCTCGCCCGCCTCGGGGCGGTAGACGGGGATGTCGATCTGGCGTCCGAGGGTTGCGAGCTGCTCGATGGCGGCGGGCCGGTAGAGGTCGCAGGCGACGAGGAGGGGGCGCCGCCCCTGCTTGCGGAGGTGCAGGGCGAGCTTGGCCGAGGTGGTCGTCTTGCCCGCGCCGTTGAGGCCGACGAGGAGGATGCGGGAGGGCGGGTTGAGATCGAGGGGGGCGGCGTCGCCGCCGAGCAGTTCGGTGATCTCGTCGTTGAAGATCTTCACGATCTGCTGGCCGGGCGAGATGGTGCGCAGGACCTTTTCGCCGAGCGCCTGCTCCTTGACCCGGGCG
>SLGN01000166.1 GCA_007123695.1 Verrucomicrobiales bacterium | reverse complement strand
TCGCCGAAGGAAAACTGCCCCGCCTCCAGGATGCTGCGGCCCTCCAGCTTTCTGAGCACCTCGAGATTCACCGGATTGTCGACGAAGAGGTTCGACGGCTCGGGGCGGATCGCCTCCGACCCCTCGGGCGGGTCGATGTTCGGGCTGATCTGGTTTTGCTGGATCTCGGAGGGATCGGGCGGGTCGGTGTCGTTCATGGCATGGAGGAAAAAAGAAAGGGGTAGGCTCGCTCGGTCTCACCAGAGTCGCCCGCGGATCCAATCGACCACGAGCAGGACGATCAGGACGAGGGCTCCGAGCGCGGTCCAGACGAGCGCGCCGAGAACGAGGGTGGAAAAAAAGCCTTCTGAAAACATGGTTACGGTGCGTCTTGGGAATGGGTCCGTCCGTCCGACGGGGGCGCCTCCGTTTTGGGTGCTGCAGCCGCAGCCGCGGCCGCCGGTTCGAACGGCTTGGCGCCGAAGCGCCCCGCCGCCACCGTGAAGAGCATCGACACGCCCGTTCCGACCAGCGCCGCAGTGTACCAGCCGAGCAGGAAGTAGGCGGCCAGCCCCAGGGCCGAGCCCGCCACAATGCCGGCGAGCACGAGCCGGCGGTTCACCCCGCGCCAGAAGAGCCCTGCGACGACCGGCCAGATCAGGCTGCCGACGAGAGGGCCGGAGATGAAGAGAGCATTGACGATGGGCCAGTGTGGCAGGGCGAGCAGCCACGCCGCCAGCCCCACCCCGAAGATGGCGAGCACCGCAGTGCGGCGGAAGCCCGGATCCCCGCCTTCCTCCGCGAGGCGCTCGCCGCGCAGATCGCGGATCAGCAGGTCCGAAGTCGCCGCCAGCAGCGAGTCGATCGACGAGGCCATCGAGCAGAACAGGACCACCAAGATCAGCACCCCGGCGAGAGCGCCGAGCCCGGCCTCGGCCATCACCGCAGACGCCACGATCGGTCCGGTCTGGTTGATCTCGGGAATGTTCACGCCGAGCGGCCCGGCCGCAAGGGCGATAAAGCCCGCCGCCACCGGGATGGGGAACCACAGCAGCCCGGCCAGGAAAAAGGCCCGCGGCGCCACCTCGCGCCGCATCGCGAAGGCCCGCGACCACCACACATTGTTGTGGAAGACCTCGCCGAAGCCGAAGAGCAGATTGTTGAACACCGCCAGCAGCGCCGCCGGCATCACCACATGCAGCAGCGAGGGCTGGTGCTCGGCGATGTGCGCGTAGGCCTCGGCGAAGTCGATCCGCACCGCCACCATCGAGCCGATCACCACGATGCCCACGAGAATGACGAGACTTTGCACGAAATCCGTCCCGATCACCGCGTAGAGCCCGCCGAAGACCGTGTAGAGCACGCAGACCGCGAGGATCAGGCTCATGCCCTGCCAGTAGGGAATGCCCGCCAGCGCCTCCAGCAGGTCGCCCCCGGCGATCGCCATGCTCACCAGCCAGGCCATCGAGTAGATCATGGTGATGGCGAGGAAAAAACCGTGGCCGGCACGGCCGTAGCGCAGGCGGAAAAAATCGCCCGCCGTCACCCCCCGGGGGAGGATGCGGCGGATGCGCCCGGCGAACAGGGCGAAGAGCAGCAGCCCAAAGCTCGCCGTCGAATACGCCAGCATGCCCCAGACCCCCAGCGTCAGCGCGAAGACCGGCGCCAGCATCGTGGTGTTCGATGTCACCCATGTCGCCATCGAGGTCGCCGCCCCCAGGGAGAGCCCCACCTTCCGCCCCGCGAGCATGAAGCCCTCGGCATCGCGCGCGCGGCGGCCCCACCACATGCCCAGCAGCACCCAGAGGATCCCGAGCCCGATCGCGATGGACCAGCCCACCGACGGCGCCAGCGAGGGAACCGCGACGAGATTCACGCTTCACCCCCCTCCCCTGCCCCGCCCGCGACCGGGTCCCCGTCCTCCCGGGCGGCCCGCCGATGGCCCGCGAGAATCGCGCCCACCGTCGCCGCGACGACCGCGCCTCCCAGCGCCAGCAGCGCGAAAAGGCGCCCTCTCGGCACGAAGCGCACCTCCACCGCCAGCGGGGCCGAGCGGGTCTCCGCGTCCGCGTAGCCGATGCGGAAATAGTGGACTCCCTCGGGCAGTCCCGTCAGCACCGTCGCGGCATCTTCCCCCTCGTAGCGCAGGCTTGCTTCCGAAAAGTCCTCCGCCGCCGACTGCTCCACCCGCACCGCCCGGCCCTCCTCGCCGGACCAAGAGAGAGTGACCGCCCCATCCTCCGACACCCGGCCTTCCAGCTTCGCCCGCTCCCGAAAGTCGATCCCGTCCGAGCCCGCAGAAACCCCGCAGACAAGAAGCGCGAAGGCCAGAGGCGAGAGGATGGAGCGTGAGAGTCGGATCGCTCTGCGGGTTCGTTCGTTGGATTCGGACTCCGGGAGATCCCCGGCGGAGTGAAGTCTTTCAAAAAGGTTTTCGGCGTTGGGCAAAGGCGGCAAAAGCCCCGCCCTCATCGGCGGACTGCGGCCTTTCCAGCCTTGGCAGCGCATCGGACAAACCGTCCGCGAGGCGAAGAAAGTAGCCACCGCACCCCGCAGCGGTCAAGGAAAACTGCGCCGACATCCGCGGCAGCGGAGCCGGACGGGTGCAGGACGGAGCGAATGCCTCCCGGCCCCGGAGGGGCCGCAGAAGGTAGCCGGTGGTGGAGCGCAGCGGAACCACCGGTTCTCCATCGTCAAGAAACGGTTGCGCCCCGGCAGGGGCGCGAGAAGCGTCCTGAATGCCCTCGACGCATACCTCGCTGCACTACCATCTCGTCTTCTCGACGAAACATCGCGAGCCTTGGCTTGGTCCCGAATCCCGGTCGCGCGTCCACGAGTATGTGGAATTTCTGAAGCGCGGCATGGTGGAGTTCGAGGAGAAGTGGCTCTGGTGATGGAGATGACCCGCACGCTTTCCTCTTGGTAATCGCGCCAAAGCGGGTAGGTTGGCCGTCCTCCACCGCTTCCCGCAACCATGCCGGACTCCCCCGAACCACAGCGCAAGTCCCTCGAAGAACGCGAGCAGATGTCCGATCTCGAGCGTCTGCGCCACTCCTGCGCCCACGTCCTCGCCACCGCCATCGCCAAGCTCTGGCCCGACGCCCAGTTCGCCGGCGGCCCGCCCGTCGAGAGCGGCTTCTACTACGACGTCGACCTCGCCCACCGCATCACCCCCGACGACTTCCCCGTGATCGAGGCCGAGATGACCCGCATCGTCAAGGAAAACCAAGTCTTCGAAAAGGTCGAAGTCACCCGCGACGAAGCCCTCGACCTCGCCCGGCGCGGCCGCCTCGCCGCCCTCGGCGAGCGGCCCGAGCCCAGCCGCTTCAAGATCGACCTGCTCGGCGACATCCCCGAGGGCGAAGCCATCTCCCTCTACAAGAACGGCGACTTCTGGGACCTCTGCGCCGGCCCCCACGTTCCCCGCACCGGCAACTGCAAGGCCTTCAAGGTCATGAGCGTCGCCAGCGCCTTCTACAAGGGCGACGCCTCCAATCCCCAGCTCCAGCGCGTCTACGGCACCGCCTTCAAAACCCGGACCCTCCTCGACGAACACCTCGTCCGCCTCGAGGAAGCCAAGCAGCGCGACCACCGCAAGCTCGGCAAAGAGCTCGACCTCTTCCACATCGACGAAGCCGTCGGCCAGGGCCTCGTACTCTGGAAGCCCAACGGCTCCGTCGTGCGGCTGGAGCTGCAGAAATTCATCTCCGAACACCTCGAGCGCCAGGGCTACAGCCAGGTCTTCACCCCCCACATCGGCAAGCTCGGCCTCTACCGCACCTCCGGCCACTTCCCCTACTACGCCGATTCCCAGTTCCCCCCCGTCGTCGAGCGCGAGAGCCTGAAGGCCCTCGCCGACGAAGGCTGCGGCTGCGGCGAGCTCTCCAACCGTCTCGAGACCGGCGAGATCGACGGCTTCCTCCTGAAGCCGATGAACTGCCCCCACCACATCAAGATCTTCCAGAGCAACCACCACAGCTACCGCGACCTGCCCGTGCGCCTCGCCGAATTCGGCACCGTCTACCGCTGGGAGCAGTCCGGCGAGCTCGGCGGCATGACCCGCGTGCGCGGCTTCACCCAGGACGACGCCCACATCTTCTGCACCGAAGACCAGCTCGACGCGGAGCTGCATGGCTGCCTGGAGCTGGTCAAGATCATCTTCAGCACGCTGG
>SLGN01000203.1 GCA_007123695.1 Verrucomicrobiales bacterium | reverse complement strand
CGGGGCGCATGCTGCGGAGCTTGATCATGTCGAAGATCCTGCCGTTGGCCCCGAGGCGGCGCTGGCGGTAGAAGACGGGGCCGGGGCTCTCGCGGTAGACGAGCAGGCCGAAGACGGTGATGACCGGCGCGAAGAGGGCGAGCCCGAAGACTCCGCCGAGGATGTCGATGGCCCGCTTGACATAGCGGTTGAGGGTCGAGTGCAGGGGCAGGCGCGAGATTCCGAGCACGGGGATGCCGCCGACGGATTCGAGGTGGAGCCCGCTGAGCAGCACCTGGAAGCAGGTCGGGACGAGCTTGAACTCGACCATCTCCTTTTCGCAGATCGAGGCGATGTGCATCAGCGTGCCCGACTTGAGGGCGTCGTCGGCGACGATCACGACTTGGCAGACGCCGAGCTGGAGCAGTGCCTCGAGGGAGTCGTAGCTGCCCATCACGGGTAGATTCGGCGGCACGTCGTCCTGGAAGCTGCCGCCCGGCGGGGCGATGACGCCGACGATGTCGAAGGGCCGGTCGGGAGCTGCGCCGAAGACCTTGACGGCGCGGGCGAAGTCGTGGCTCCAGCCGACGACGAGGGCGCGCTGGCGCAGGCTGCCGGCATTCCTGTCGTTGCTGAGCAGCCGCCAGAGGACGGCCCGCCAGAGGGGCAGCATGACGAGGGTGGTGCCGAGCCCGACGACGCAGAAGACGCGGGAGATTGGCGGGTCGAACTTGAGCATCAGGGTCAGTCCGAGATAGACGACGATCCAGACGAGGGAGGACTTGAAGACGATGCGCAGCGTGTTGGTGTAGGAGAGGAGGTTCTCGCGCGAGTAGAGGCGGAAGTTGGCGAGGGTCACCATCATCAGCGCCACCCCGAGCACGATATGTCCGATGTAGTCGGCGGCGCGGAAGACATCCTCGACGGGGACGCCGAAGTCGGCGATGCGCGTCTGGAAGCGGATCGACTGCGCGAGGAGCAGGGCGGCGGCGACCACGACGAGATCGACGGCGAAGGCGGTCGCGACGAGCTGGTGGTAGCGGGCGCGGGAGGTCTCGGCGGTTTGCCGCAGCGGCAGCCTTGCCTTGGCGCGGACGGGTAGCTCGGTTTTGGGCTCGCTCATCACGGGGGTGGGAGGGTGCGTTCTCGTTCTCGGTTGCGGTGTTTCACGTCGCGGCGGAGGCGGCGGCAGGGGTTCGTTGCTCCCCGGCGGGCAGGGCCAAGGGTGCGGTGCTGGCGTATTCGAAGCGGCCCAGCTCTTTTTCGGCGAGACCGTTGAGGACGGCTCCGACGAGGGGGGCCCGCATGCGCTGGAGTTCGCGGGCGGCCTGGCGCGCCGATTCCGCCTTGGTCGTTCCCGCCTTGATGACGAGGACGACGGCGTCGGCGTGGCGTGCGTAGGAGAGCGCGTCGCTGACGGCCTGCACCGGACTCGTGTCGATGATGACGCAGTCGAAGGAGGCGTAGGCCTCGTGGAGCATCCGCGCGAAGATTTCCCCGTTCATCGGTTCGCCGGTGTCGGAGGCGAAACGTCCGCAGGTGATGAGGTGGAGGTTCTTGAAGGAGGTCTCTTCGCAGAAACCCTGGGCGGCGAGCCCGCCTTCGCCCGCTCCGCGCATCGGATCGAGAAAGAGCGAGGCCATGCGCGGGCGGCGGAAGTCCGCATCGACGAGCAGGGTGCGGTAGCCCATGTTCGCCTGGAGCAGGGCGAGGTTGGCGGCGCAGAAGCTCTTGCCCTCGCCCGGCGCTGCGCTGGTGACGAGCACGCTGCGGGGGGCGTAGGCCGAGAGCGAGGTCCGGAGCGAGCGGACGCCTTCGCTGAGGAAGGAGGACGGATCGCGAGCCACGAGCAGGGGAGTGCCGAGGTCCGCTTTTCCGCCTCCGGCGAGGGGCAGTTCGGCGAGCACGGCGAGACCGAGGGTCGACTCGACCTGCTTCCGGGTCTGGAGGGTGCGGTCGAGCAGGCCGAGGGCCACGACCAGTCCGAAGCCGAGGCAGCTCCCGAAGAAGCCCGCAACTGCGACGGTGATTGTCTTCTTGGGCGAGACCGGCTTCGAGGGCACGAGGGGCTCGGAAAAGGTCCGCACCACGGTCTCGTCGACGCTTTCGGTCACCTCGGTGTCGTTGATGCGGTCGAGGAGCCGCTCGTAGGTGGCCAAGGCCGCCCCCACGGCGCGGTGCAATGTGCGAAACTCCTTGCGGATGCCGTCGACCTCGATCAGCCGCAGCTTCTGCTCCTGCACCGTCTCTCGCAGGGTCTTCTCGTGCTCGACGGCACGCCGGTAGCCCCGTTCGATGGACTCGCCGATGACGGAGGCGACCGTGGCGACTTCCTCGTCGAGACCGCGGAGATCCCCTTCGTAGGCCTGGTAGGTGGGGTGGGCCGGCTCGAACTGCGACTTGATGCGGACGAACTCGGCGCGCTTCTGGTTGCGTGCGAGAAGCAGCTTTTGGACATGCTCCTGGCTGCCGTAGGCGCCGATGTCGAAGACGCGCTCGATGTCGCCCTCGGGGATGGTCTTGAACTGCTCGTATTCGGCCCGCCGCAGAAGGACATCGTTGGCCGCGTTGCTGAGGAGCCTGTCGAGGTCCTCGAGCTTCGTCGAGGTCAGGTCGCGGTTTTCGTCGAGAGGCATGTCCGCATGGCGGCGGCGGAATTCCAGCAGCCGCTCCTCGGCCTCGTGGACCCGGGCAAGCTGGTGCGCCGCTTCTTCCTCCAAGGTGCTGCGCGAGCGGGCCGCCGAGGCACGGTTCTGCTCGCGGATGAGTTCCTGGAATTCCTCGAGGAAGGCCGCGGTCATGTCCCGGGCACGCTCGGGGGATCGGTCGCGGACCGACACGTCGATGAGCCGGGTGCCGCGCCGCAGCTCCGCCTGGACGCGCTTTCCGATCCCCTCGACGAGCTCGGCGTCGCTGTAGCCGTCCGGCTTCGGTGGGAGGAAATCGGGGGCGTCGCGCAGCGAAAGGCGGTCGGCGACGCGCAGGATCACGGTGCTGTTCCGGATGCCCTCGGCCATCGACTTGAGGGCGTCGAGCGACTCCCAACTGGCTTGGCGCACTCCCTTGATCCCCTCGAAGACGGCTCCTTCGTTCTTGGGATCCACGTAGATCACCGCGCTCGACTGGTAGATTTTCGGCGCGATCGTCACGTAGGCGACGGCCAGCCCGGTCACCGCCCCCGCCACGAGCAGGGCGAGCCAGAGCCGCCGGCGCACCACGGAGAACAGGCGACCGAGATCGAGAGTCGGAAATCCCGGAAAAAGCGACTCGGAGGACGCCGGCTGGCTGGGACCTGCGCTGTAGGGGCTCATGTTCGATTTCAGAGGGAGAACTCGTGGAGGATATTCCAAAAATTATTGAAAATAGACTTTGAGCTCATCGGTAAAACAGTAGTAACCAAAGAGAAAAAGCTCGGCAAGGTAGTAGATTTTGCCGTTGATTCAGAGACACTCTACGTTCAGAAATTATATGTCGGCCAGAGTATGCTCAAAAGCTTGAGCGATGGTCAACTTAGTGTTGATCGTAATCAAATCATCGAGGTAGACGATAAAAAAATAACGATTAAAGACCCCTTGCAGCACACTCCTGTAAAGCCACAAGTAGTAACCAAGCCGGTTACTGGCTAGCAAGCTCCTCGAAAGCCTGCTTGATATCACCGTAATTAAAACCCTGGCGAGATAAATATTGCATGAGTTTTGTGTCGTCACGGTAGCGTGTCTGTTGTCTTCTTTTTATTATCATATCTTTCAGTACGACAAGTTCGTCTGCATCATCCTGTTTTAGTACATACTGGATAATTTCATCGCTTACTCGTTTTTGTCTAAGCTCAGCCTGTAATTTACGACGGCTAATTGGCTTAAGTAATCGACGACTAGCCACCCAGGACGATGCAAACGACTCGTCGTTTATAAGCTGTTTGTTCGCGAGTAGCTGCATAAAATCATCAATCGTTGATGGCGGCACTTCTTTCTTGCGTAAATATTGCTCGACTTCCCACTTGCTGCGAGGTCGCCTGGACAACCAATCAAGCGTTCGGCTGAATAAGGCATCGGTTTGCGCTTTCTCTTTGAGTTCTGTGGCTTGTTGTTTGCTGAGCGCATCCCCTTGCCTCAGCTTGCTGTCAAGTAGCCCTTGCGCCGACAAACCACACCAGAATTTACCATTTAAAAAAACTG
>SLGN01000374.1 GCA_007123695.1 Verrucomicrobiales bacterium | reverse complement strand
TCGCTCCGCCGAGGATGGCCCCGGCGGCGCCCCACGAGTTGGCCCGTTTCCAATAGCAACAGCCGATCAGCAGCACCGACATGCTGGAGAGGTAGATCGATCCGGTGAGGAGCAGATAGGACCACACATCGCCCTGGATCTCGTAGAGCAGGCCGAAGACGAAAAGATAGACGCCGATGACCGCGACGATGCAGCGGTTCCACCGGATCGCGCGGGCCTCGGGCCAGCGTCCTTTGCGGAAAGGTGCGAGGATGTCGTTGTAGATCACACTGCCCCATCCGAGCATGTAGGAGGAGTTCGTGCTCATGTCGGCGGCGAGCATGGCGGCGACCATCAGGCCCATGAGTCCAACGGGGAGAAAGGCGGCGAGGAAGGTCGGCATCGCCAACAGGCTCTCGCCGTCGCCACGCGGGCCGAGCATGGCGAGGGCGGCGACGCCCCAGAGCACCGGCACGAGCCAGCGGCAGACGAAGAAGAAGCTGGTGCGCGAGTAGATGCGCTGGCCGGTGGCGGCATCCTTGGCGGAAAGGAGGCGCGAGATCGTGGTCTGCCAGGTCAGGGTGGCGGCGAAATTCCCGAGGATCTGGAAGGCGACGTAGGAGGGGCCCATCTGGGGATGGACGAGCGGGTTGAAGCCGCCCTCGCCGTGGGTCGCCCGCACCGCCTCCTCGAGCCGGTCCCAGCCGATTTGGGAGAGGATCAGCAGCGTCACCACGAGCATCCCGGCGCTCATGACGACGAACTGGAGAAAGTCGGTGACGAGGACCGAGAGCATGCCGCCGAGGATGGTGTAGACGGCGACGAGCAGCAGCAGAGCGCCCATCACCGGAACGAGCAGCCCGGTGTCCCACCCGCACACGGCGCAGAGGAAGTCGCCGCCGATCTTGAGGAAGACGCCCATGTTGAGGAGTCCGCCGAGGACGATGACGACCCCGGCGAGCCAGCGGATGCGTTTGCCGAAGCGCCGCTCGAAGAGTTCGGGCAGGGTCATCGCGCCGGAGGCGCGGAGCGGCTTCACGCAAAAGCCGGTCAGGCCGATGACGAGCATCGCGAGGGCCTGGCAGATGCCCGGCGTAGCCCCGGCGAAGCCTCGCGAGTAGCCGGCCTCGGCGGCATACATGCAGGTGATGATGCCGAACTCGGTCGCGGCGAGCGAGGCGATGCCGAGGTAGAGATTCATCTCGCGCCCGGCGACGAGGAAATGCTCGACCTTGGAGACGTAGCGCCGCACCCAGATCCCCGCGGCCATGGTGCCGAGCAAGTAGAGCCCGACGATGCTTCCGTCGATCCAGGGATGAAACTGAGACAACATGGCGGGGCGGGAAAGGGCGGTCGGGCCGGAGCCTGCTCCGGCGGAAAACCAAGGAAGCGCAAAGGCAAGGAAAGGCAAAGCGCCTTTTCGCGCTTGTTCCGCGCTCGCTCCAACACAGGCGGCGCCCCGGCGGATCCGCTACCGGCCCGCGCCAAGCTCGGCACGCACCTCGCCGAAGGCACGCGCCGCCGCCTCGAGGTCCTCGCGACTGTGCGCCGCCGAGACCTGGGTGCGGATGCGGGCCTTGCCGCGGGGCACGACGGGGAAGAAGAAGCCCACCGCGTAGACCCCCTTGTCGAGAAGGCGGGCCGACATCTCGGCGGCGAGAGCGGCCTCGCCGAGCATCACGGGCACGATGGGGTGGGCGCCGGGAAGCAGCTCGAGCCCGGTTCCGGCCATGGCGGAGCGGAAGGCGGCGGTGTTGGCGCGGAGGCGGTCGATCAGCCCGGTCGATCCCGAAAGAATTTCGAGGGCCTTGAGCGAGCCGGCAACGATGGCGGGGGCTAGGGTGTTGGAGAAAAGATAGGGCCGCGAGCGCTGCCGCAGCAGGTCGATGATCTCCTTGCGCCCGCTCGTGTAGCCGCCGCTGGCCCCGCCGAGGGCCTTGCCGAGCGTGCCGGTGAGGATGTCGACGCGTCCGGCGACGCCGCAGTGCTCGTGGGTGCCGCGTCCCGTCGCCCCGACCACGCCGACTCCGTGCGAGTCGTCGACCATCACCGAGGCTCCGTATTTTTCGGCGAGATCGCAGACCGCCCCGAGATCGGCGACGGACCCGTCCATGGAGAAGACTCCGTCGGTGGCGACGAGGCGGAACCGGGACGACTGCGCCTCGCGCAGGCGGGTTTCCAGCTCGTCGAGGTCGCCGTTCGCATAGCGGTGGCGCCGGGCCTTGCAGAGCCGGATCCCGTCGATGATCGAGGCATGGTTGAGCGAGTCCGAGATCACCGCATCCTCTTCGCCGAGGATCGTTTCGAAGAGTCCGCCGTTGGCGTCGAAGCAGGAGGAGTAGAGGATGGTGTCCTCGGTGCCGAGGAATTCGCTGATCCGCGCCTCGAGCTCGCGGTGGATCGACTGCGTGCCGCAGATGAAGCGCACCGAGGCCAACCCGTAGCCCCAGCGGTCGAGGGCCTCGCGCGCCGCCGCGACGACTTCGGGATGGTCGGCGAGCCCGAGGTAGTTGTTGGCGCAGAGATTGATCACCTCGCGCCCCGACTCGGTCGCGACGTGGGCGGACTGCGGGGTGGCGAGGATGCGCTCGGACTTCTCCAGGCCCGAGGCCCGCAGCGTCTCGAGTTCGGCGGCGAGATGGGATCGGAAGTCGGCCTGCATGCCCCCATTGAACCAGATGGAGGCCCCAAGGTCAAAGCCGGCCTTTGTCATGATCCGCCGCCGCGCCATCCGCTTGGGCCGCGGGCGACCCGGAGCGTTCGGAACGCTCCGGCAGGATCGCGCACGCCCCCTTGCAGCCGAAGAGGCGGCTGAGAACGAGCCGATGCCGGGAGACGAAGGCGTAGACGACCTCGGCGACGCGGATCACTCCGGGAAGCCAGAGAAAAAGCCCCACCGGCACGAGCAGGGGGATGCGCAGACCGAGGTAGCGGATCGCCCTTGCTCCCCGGTGGACCGACCCGTCCGGCGTGATGCAGTGGATCGCCTCGAGCAGGTCCTCGCGGGTGATGCCGGGGGCGAGGGAGGCGGCGCGGCCGTCGGCCAGGGGCACCATCTCCACGGCGCCCCGCCAGTCCAACCAGGAAAGCAGGCGGCTCTGGAAAGTGCAAAGCGGACAGTCGCCGTCGTAGAGGAGCACGTTCTTCATCGTTGGTCGGGAGGCAAGGCAGGGTCGCGGCGCGATTCGAACAGCGCTCGGATCTCGGCGGCGTAGGGCGATTCGGCTGCGGGTCCGTCCTCTTCGGCGACGACGAGGTCCCATCGGTCGTTGCAACCGGTGCATCGATAGGCGACAAAATCTCCCACCTCCCAGCCCTCCTCGGGGGGCAGGGTCAACCGGCGCGCCGCCGATCCGCAATCGACGCACACGATCGTTTCGGGAATCTCCATCAACCAGTTTCGCACACGCACCCATGTCCGGCAATCTCCAGCCCGTCGTCGTCCTCGTGGAGCCGCAGCTCGGCGAAAACATCGGCATGTGCGCGCGCGCCATGCTGAACTTCGGGTTGCGCCGCCTCCGGCTGGTGAGCCCCCGCGACGGATGGCCCAACGCCGCCGCCACGGCAACCGCCGCCGACGCCGACGCGGTGCTCGAGTCCGCCGAGGTCTTCGCCACCCTCGACGACGCCGTCGCCGACTGCGGACGCATCTTCGCTACGACGGCCCGCACCCGTTCGCTCGCCACCCCGGTCGCGGGAGCGGACGAAGCGGCACGCCTCGCGGTCGATTGGACCGCCGGGGGATCCCTCGTCGCGATCCTGTTCGGCCCCGAGGCATCGGGGCTCGACAACGCCGCCGTGGCCAAGGCGGACCGCATCCTCGCCTTCGCAACGAATCCGGGGTTTCCGTCCCTCAACCTGGCCCAGAGCGTCCTCCTCTTCGCCTCGGAATGGGCGAAGGCGTGCCCCGAAGCAATTGCCGACCGGGCGCTCGCTCCTAGCGGCGGCGGAGACGGCGGGGCGCCCGTGGCGCGTCGCGAGCTCGATTCCTTCCTCGGGCGCCTCGAAAACGCGCTCGACGAACGCGGCTTCTTCCTCACCCCCGAACTGAAGCCGACCACCCGCAACACGCTGCACAGCCTCTTCTCCCGCGCCGCGCCGTCCGACCGCGAACTTGCACTGCTCCACGGAGCCCTCACGGCGCTGCTGCGCAAAGACCGCCGCGGGACCGGCGATT
>SLGN01000046.1 GCA_007123695.1 Verrucomicrobiales bacterium | reverse complement strand
CCCCTGCTCGGCGGCGCCATCCTCCTCGCGACGGTGCTGCTCTCGGTCGTCTTCCTCCGCAGCCTCGCGAAGCGTCCCGCCACCCCGCCGTCCCTGCCCGGATCCGCCCCTGCCCCCTGACACGTTTTCCCCATCATGCGCATCCCCCATCCATCCCGCCTCGCCGCCTTCGGCGCCCTCGCCGTTCTCTTCCTTGTCCCCGCTCTCGCCTCCGGTCAGGATCCGAAAGCAGAAGCGGAACTCGTCGCCATCGACGATGCCCGCGTCGCCGCGATGCTGTCCGCCGACGAGACCGCGCTGCGCTCCCTGCTTTCCGACGAGCTGCGCTACGCGCACTCCAACGGCGCCGTCGATTCGAAGGAGAAATTCCTCGGCACCCTCCTCGGCGGTTCTCTGAACTATCTCGGCTACGACCACTTGGAGCGCTCCTTCACCTTTCCCGTCGCCGATCTCGCCCTGATGTCGGGTCGGGCCCGCATCCGGGCGAAGACGCCCGAGGTCTCGGTCGACTCCGTGCTCGCCTACCTCGCGGTCTGGCGAAAGGAGGAAGGCCAATGGCGCTTCCTCGCGTGGCAGTCCTGCCGCGTGCCGACCGAGACGCCTTGAACCGGTGCGGCACCTGTCGCCCGCTTTTTCGAAAGCCGACTTTCGAGCCACCACCGGCAGCGCCCTCTCAAGGCACCGGCACCCAGCGCACCGCGTCGATGATGACGTGCCCGTCGGTTCCCTCGTTGGAGATGGTGACGCGCCCGCTCTTGCCGAATCGGTAGCGTCCCACGCTGCCGAACATTCCCCCGACCGGCGGGCGGCCCCGCTGATCGATCCGAACCGCCGACTGCCCGTCGGCGTGTTCGACGAGGACGGGCACGTTGGTGGCGCGGTTGGCGTTCGGCGTCCAGGCCACCTGGACCTCGTATTCTCCCGGCGCCGGCAGTTCGGCGGCGAAGACGGCGGAGGCGGTTCCGTTGCGGGCGTCGTTGTCGTGTCGGTAGCCCCGGTGAATGCCCTGGGAGAGGGTGGAGATCAGCCATTCGCCCTTTCGCTCGGCATCCTCGTCGTCGACCACGATGCCCTCGAGGGAATCCAGCGCGGTGAAGTTCGAGGCCGGACGCGGGGGCGCCACGTAGTCGAGCACCTGGCCGTCGGCGACGAGACGCTCGCGCAGCGCGTCGTAGGGCAGGTCCTGGACGGCGATGCCGCCGTCGATGGCGAGGCAGGCGGCGGTGGCGGCGGACTGGCCGAGCACCATGAAGACCGGTTCCATGCGGATGGACCCGAAGGCAATGTGGGTGGCCGAGAGACAGACCGGCACGAGCAGGTTGGCGCAATCGCCGCGCCGGGGAACGATGGCCCCGTAGCCCACCGGGTAGGGCGGGAAGCCGCCCACCTGCACGTCGCCCTCGTTGCGGACGTGTCCCTTCGCGTCGACGTGGCGCTGGACGTGGTGCGAGTCCATGGTGTAGGCGCCCATCCCGACGGAAGCCTCGGCTTTCTCGCGGCCCTGGCAATGGTGCTGGGTCATCACCAGCTCGCCCACCATGCGCCGCGCCTCGCGGATGTAGAGCTGGTCCTGCCACCCGCCGCCTTCCACGAACTCGTCGCGGCACATTCCCCATCGGGAGACCGCCTCGCGGATCTTTTCCGGCATCCTCGGGTGGTAGGCGAGGGTCCACATCAGCCCCTGCTGGTAGAGTCGGTGGCGCGCCACGATCGCCGCCCGCTCCTCGTAGTCCGCCTCGGGGTAGGCGTAGTTCTGCCCGATGAAGTCGGTGGAAAAGCCCAGCCGGTTGTTGGTGTCGGTCTTTCGGTTGGGCATGGCGGAATTGATCCACGGCAGCCCCGTCTCCCCCGCCTCGTAGTTCCGCAGCAGCAGCTCGTACCACTGTTCGTCGTAGTCGGCCGGCTTTTCGAAGGGAATGCAGTTCTCGGGGTGGTCGGTCAGGCACATGCGGAAGCAGTAGGCCTGCACGCGATGGTCGCCCGAGCCTTCTTCGCCGGGGCCCTCGGGATCGATGAAGGGCAGCAGTCCGCTTTCCGGATCCCCCGCGACGACCCAGGGATCCACCCCGGGCACGAACTGATGGTGCCGGGCCATGGCGGTCTGCACCCCGTTGAGGGATTCCCCGAACTCCTCGGTCGATTCGCGCCCCACCACGTAGGCCACCCCCGCCGCAGCGAGCAGGTCGCCTTCGTAGGTGGCGTCGAGGAACATCTTGCCCGCGTAGGTCCGGCCCGATTCCGTCGTCAGGGAAAGAATCCGGCCCTCGTCCATGCGCACCCCGTTCTTCCGGTCGAGCCGCTCCTCGCGCACCACCTCCAGCCCGGTCTCCGCGATCCAATCCCGGAAGATCGCCAGCGCCGCGCTCGGCTCGAAGGTCCACATGGCGTCTTCGCCCTCCGCCGTCCGGGTCTGGCCTCCGTCGCGGTAGCCCTCGCGCGACTGCCAGGTCCAGGCGGCTGGCTTGCCGTAGTGGGCCGCGACGCGCCGGTAGAATTCCCGGGAAAGACCGCCGATGACCTGCTTGTTGCCGATGTCGGTCTGTCCAAGTCCTCCGGTGGTGAGCCCTCCTTCGCGGGCCGACGGCTCGATGACCACCACGCTCTTGCCCATGGCCAAGGCTTGAAAACCCGCGACCAAGCCCGCACTGGTGCCGCCGTAGACCACGAGATCACGCTCGATCCTTTCCTCCGCCGCGAGATCGGACGCGCCCCCAGGGAGAAGGGCGGACAGGGAAACGGCGGCGAGGGAACGAAGCAGGGGGAAACGCAGGTTCATGGAGCGGAGCCTAGACAGAAAAGGCCCGCCCGGCAAGCCATCGAGCGATCAACCGGACGGCTCGGCGGCGCGGTCGCGTCCGTGGAAAGCTCGCTTTCGCCTTGCGCCGCAACGCGCTTGCCCGCACTTTTCCCCCGCTATCCCCCGAAATCGCCAACGCCCATGCGCTCTCTCCTACTTGCCCTCGCCCTGCTCCTTCCCCTGTCCGCCGTCGCCCAGGAATGGACGCGATTCCGCGGCCCCAACGGTTCCGGCGTCGGCCGCATGACCGGCCTGCGCTCCCAAGTCACCGAGGCCGACTACGCCTGGTCGGTCAAGCTCGACGGCACCGGCCACTCCTCGCCGGTGCTCTGGGGCGAGAAGCTCTTCCTCGCCATCGCCGACGTCGATGGCGGGAACCGCCGCATCGAATGCTACGACTCCAACGACGGACGCAAGCTCTGGGAGTGGGCCGCCCCCTTCGAGACGCACCATCAGCACAAATTCAACACCTTCGCCTCGGCCACCCCGACGGTCGACGAGGCGGGAGTCTACGTGGGCTGGGCCTCGGGCGACAAGACGCAGGCCGCCGCCCTCGACCACGACGGCAAGCTCCTCTGGCAGCGCGAGTGGACCGACTTCGCCTCGGACCACGGTTTCGCCGCCTCCCCCATCCTCGTCGAGGGAGTGCTCGTGATTCACACCGACTCCCTCGAGCTGAAGAAGAGCCGCATCATCGGGCTCGACCCCGCCACCGGCGAATCGCTCTGGGAACGCGAGCGGGTCACCGAGGACGACGAGGAGAAGCACATCACCGCCTACAGCACGCCAGCAACCGTCACCGTCGACGGGCGCACCGTCATCGTCGTGGTGCAGACCAACGACGGGTGGAAGGCTCTCGATCCCAAGACGGGCGAAGTCGCTTGGGCCTTCGACGGCGAGCACAAGCAGCGCAGCGTCGGCTCCATCGCCGTCGGGGGCGGGCTCATCGTCGCCACCTTCGGCTCGGGCTCGCAAGGGCGGGATGGCATCGCCCTGAAGCCGAAGGCCGACGGCGCGCCGGAGGTCGCCTACCGGCTCGGTCTCAGCGACGGTCTCGGCTACGTTCCCACGCCGCTGTTCTACGAAGGCAAGATCTACTTCTGGGTGGACTCCGGCATCCTCACCTGCATCGACGCCGCCACGGGCGAAAAGGTCTACCGCGAGCGCATCGGCGGCAACTTCTTCGCCTCGCCCATCGTCGCCGACGGGAAGATCCTCGGTCTCAGCCGCGAAGGGGAGCTCGTCGCCATCCGGCCCGGGGACGAGTTCGAAATCCTCGGCCGCAGCTCGGTCGGCGACGGAGCCAGCGCGACGCCCGCCGTCGCCAACAACCGGCTCTTCCTCCGCACCGACACGCACCTG
>SLGN01000078.1 GCA_007123695.1 Verrucomicrobiales bacterium | reverse complement strand
GGGCAAGCACGTCATCTGCGAGAAGCCTCTCGAGATCACCCCCGAGCGCATCGACCAGATGATCGCCGCCTGCGACGAGGCCGGGGTGACCCTTTCGGGCATCTTCAACCGCCGCTTCAACCCGGCCATGGACCACTTCAAGGAAGCCGTCGAGGCGGGCCGCTTCGGTCGTCTCACCATGTGCGACGCCTATGTGAAATGGTGGCGCAGCCAGGACTACTACGACTCGGGCGCGTGGCGCGGGACCTGGGCGCTCGACGGCGGCGGGGCGCTGATGAACCAGTCCATCCACCTCGTCGACCAGTTGCTCTACCTCGCCGGCGACGTCGTCGCCCTTTCCGCCTCGACCGCTTGCCTCGCGCACACCGGCATCGAGGTCGAGGACACCGCCGTCGCCGTGCTCGAGTTCAAGAGCGGGGCCCGCGGCGTGATCCAGGGCTCGACCGCCTGCTGGTCGTCCACCGGGCATCCCGCCGAGATCCAGATTTGCGGCGACCAGGGCTCGGCCTTCCTTGCCGACGACAAGTTCCGCGTCTGGGACTTCGCCGAGGCGGCCGCGCAGGACGAGTTCGTGCGCGCCGAGCTCATGCAGGGCGCCGTCGGGCGCGGGCAGGGCGCAAACGATCCCAAAGCCATCAATTTCGACAGCCACATGCGCAACTTCGAGGACGTCGTGCGTGCCATCGGCGAGGGCCGTCCGCCCCGCGTCGACGGCCGCGAGGCCCGCCGCGCCGTGGCCTTGATCTGCGCCATCTACGAGAGCGCCCGCAACGGCGGAGCCAGGGTCGAACTCTGAGCCCTGACCCGCCGCGAGCGCGCCTCTTCCCGCACCGGCCAGGCCCAGCCACCGCGCCCGACCAATGAAGACCGCCCTCGTCACCGGCGCCGCCGGATTCATTGCCTCGAGGGTGTGCGGACGGCTGCTCGACGAGGGCGTCTCGGTCGTCGGTCTCGACAACCTCAACGACGCCTACGACATCCGCATGAAGCGCCACCGGCTCGCGGGGCTGGAGGGGCACCCCGGCTTCCGCTTCGTCGAGGCCGACATCGAAAATCTCGCCGAGATCGCACCGGTCTTCGGAGGCGGCGCCTTCGACGCCGTCTTCAACCTCGCGGCCCGCGCCGGGGTCCGCTACAGCATCGAGGATCCCCACGTCTACCTGCGGTCCAACGCCCAGGGCGCGCTGAACTTGATGGAGCTGATGCAGCAGCACGGTTGCGGAAAGCTCGTCCTCGCCTCGACCTCCTCGCTCTACGCGGGCCAGCCCATGCCTTTCCGCGAGGACCTGCCGGTGGAGCGGCCTCTCTCCCCCTATGCCGCATCGAAGAAGGCCGCCGAGGTGCTTTCCTACACCTACCACCATCTCTACGGCTTCGACGTCACGATCCTGCGCTACTTCACCGTCTACGGACCGGCGGGGCGTCCCGACATGGCGCCGTTCCGCTTCATCAAGTGGATCCACGAGGGCACGCCCATCACCGTCTTCGGCGACGGTTCGCAGACGCGCGACTTCACCTACGTCGACGACATCGCCCGCGGCACCGTGCTCGCGGGCCGGCAGCTCGGCGCGGGCGGGCCCGGGCACGAGGTGATCAATCTGGGCGGGGGAAAGACCCCGATGTCCCTGCTCGACTTCATTGCGAAGATCGAGGAACGGCTCGGCCGCAAGGCCGAGATCGTCTGGCAGCCGATGAGCGCTTCGGAGATGCAGGACACCGCCGCCGACATCGGCAAGGCCAAGGCGCTGCTCGGGTGGGAGCCCCTCGTCGATCTCGACGCGGGCCTGGACGCCTCCGTGTCCTGGTATCTCGAGAACCTCGACTGGGCCGGCCGGATCGCCCTTTGATCCGAGCAGGGCGATGGCCGCGGTTCGGGTGGCGTCCCGGAGAAAAAGTCGTCGCCCCGGCCCGTTCGCGTCTTTTCCCGGCAACCCGAAGCGCTCCGGGGACGAACCCTCTCCCACGATGAAGCGCAACGAAAGCCTCGCCCGGATCCAGGATGTCGAAGACCGCATCGTGGCGCGCTTTTGCGCGGTCGAGCGCCGGCTGCACCGCCGCATGGACTGGGTCGGGGACACCACTCCCTTCGAAGACCTCGAGTCCCGCATCCGCGACGAAATCGTCTTCTACGAGGCGCGCGGATTCTACCTTTTCCAAGAGCCTTGGCTCGAGCACGAGCCCTTCCGGCACCGCTACCGGGTCGTCCTCACCTTCCGTCCGACGGAGGCGAACCGGTGAACGTCCACCCTTGTAAGGGGCGCTACGACAGACGGTCCGGCGGAGGGACGCCCGCGTCATCGCGTGCCGGGAGAAGGCTCGCCATCCGCCGGGCGCTCCGCTTTGATGGTGAACAGTGAAAACGATTCCTTCCGTCCCCCTCCTTCTGCCGCTCTCCTTCCTCCTTGCCGCCACCTCCGGCGCCGCTCGCGAGCCGGCCCCGCCCGAGTGGATCTGGTCGGCCGATGCGGACCGCGAGGGCGAAGGCGGCGGCGAATGGAAAGCGCAGCGGAGCTTCGAACTCGGGCCCGAGCCCGAGCCCGAGTCCGCGGTTCTGAGGGCGACGGCGGACTTCGCCGCCCTGCGCGTGTTTCTCAACGGCCGCGAGGTCCTCTCCCTCGACGCCTACGATCCACCCGCCGAGGCCGAAGTGGCCCGGTTTCTCCAGGCGGGAAAGAACATCCTCGAACTGCATGCCGCCGCCGTCGAGGGACCGTCGGCGGTCGGCGCGAGCCTCGCCGTCGTCGCGAAGGACGGTGCCGCCGTCGAGGTCCGCACCGATGCGGATTGGACCTGGACGCGATCCATCGGGCCCGTCGAAGCTCTTCGCTGGGGGCTCAACCGCCTGCCCGACGTCAGCCCCTTCGCCGAATACAACCAGTGGAAGGAAGCCCTCGAGCAACCCGACGGGGCTTCGCTTTCGCCGTTGCCGCCCGGTTTCGAGATCGAAAAGATCCGCGACGCGCAGGAGGACGAGGATTCCTGGATCAGCCTCGTCTTCGACGCCAAGGGGCGGATCCTGCTGGGCAAGGAGCAACGGGGCATCCTGAGGCTGACCCTGTCGGACGGCGGCGGCGAAGTCGTCCTCGCCGAGACCGTCGACGACTCCCTGCCCGAATGCCGCGGCCTCGCCTGGGTGGGCGACACGCTCTACGCCCATGCCAACCGCGGCAAGGCGCTCTACGCCCTGCGCGGACGCGACGGCGGCGACCGGTTCGACCCGCCCGAACTCGTCATCGCGACGGAGGGCTCCACCGGACACGGGCGCAACGCCCTGCTCCACGGGCCCGATGGAGGGCTCCACGCCATCGTCGGCGACGACGTGCTCGTGCCCGAGGACTCGCCGCGGCGTGCCCGTCCCGAGGCCGATGCGCCCAAGGAGCTGGGCCACTGGGTGCGGATCCATCTGCCCTCCGATCCCGGCGACGCCCCCGTGTGGGAGTCGATGAACCGGGGCCTGCGCAATCCCTACGGCATCGACTTCGACCGGCACGGAGAGCCCTTCACCTACGACGCCGACAACGAGGGCGACGTCGGCCTGCCCTTCTACCGCGTCACCCGCATCAACCATCTCGTGTCCGGCGCCAACTACGGCTGGCACCAGGACCGCGACAACACGCGCAGCCTGCCGGTCTACGCGCCCGACGGAGTCCCCACGACCTACGACGTCGGCCGCGGCTCGCCCACCGGAGTGCGTTTCGGCAGCGCCAGCGCCTTTCCCGCGCCCTGGCGCGACGCGCTCTTCGCGCTCGACTGGGCCTACGGGCGCATCGTCGCGGTTCACTTTGTCCGGCACGGCGCCGGCTACCATGCCGTCGGCGAGGTCTTTCTCGAGGGGCGTCCCCTCAACGTGACCGATCTCGCCTTCGATGCCGATGGAGCGATGTGGTTCGCCACCGGCGGGCGCAAGACGAAGTCGTCGCTCTACCGCGTGCGCTACGTCGGCGGGGGAGGCGATGGCGATGGGGAAGGGGAAGGGGACGCCGCCGCCGGTGAGCGCGGCGCCCAGGCGACCGCCCGCGAATCCTTTTCCGAAGGGGCCCACGAACTGCGGCGGCGTCTCGAGCGCTTCCACGGCATCGTCGACGGCGAGGCCATCGACGATGCCTGGCCGCATTTGGGCAGCGCCGACCCGTGGCTGCGCAACGCCGCCCGCGTCGCCG
>SLGN01000330.1 GCA_007123695.1 Verrucomicrobiales bacterium | reverse complement strand
TCGGTCATCGAGGTCGTCCCCTGCACCCGGACGAGGACGTCGCCCTCGCGCGTGCCGGCGGTAAGGGCGCCGGCGTTGTCGATGCCGCCGTGGCCGACGATCGAGTGCGAGCGCAGGACGCTGCCGCCGTTGATCGAAAGGTCGCCGCCGCTGACGATCTGGACGGTGCCGCCGAAGTTGCCGGTGCTGGCATGGCCGCCGTGGCCGATCTGGGTGTAGGCGTCGTTGGCGATCCCGCTTTGGAGGGTGACCCCGCCGAGGCCGACCACGGAGACGTCGCCGCGGAGGTTCCCGGCAGTGCCGCGCCCGCCGTGGCCGATGTGGGCGGCGCCGTCGATGCCGGCCCCTGCGGTCACCGCCACCTCCCCGCCGGCGCTGACGCCGACATCGCCGACGTGGCTGCCGCTGGCTTGGGAACCGCCGTGCCCGATCTGGGCGTAGGATCTGCTGAAGTTGGCTTCGTTGAAGAACGAGGCCGCCGTCCAGCCGCCACCGGCCACCGCCACGTTGAAGGTCGCCGTGGCGTTGGCGTAGTTGATGGAGCCGACGATGTTGTTGTCGGCGTCCACGAGGCTGCCGGCGCCGTTGTCGACGATGGTGACGGTGTTCTCCGGGTCTCCGGGATCGGTGAACACGATCGCGACGCTGCCCGGCTGGACCACGGCCCCGAAGGTGCTGCTGCTGAGGCGGAGCCGTCCCGACTCGCCGCCGCCGAGGGCGGCGGCGGCAGCCACTTCGCCGGAACTGACGCCGTTGGCGTTGCGGAAGTCGCCCCCGAGGACCCGGACGTCGCCCAAGGCCGTGACGGTGATGTCTCCGCTCTTGTCTCCCGAAGCGTTGCGACCTCCGTGGCCGAGCTGCGCGTAGCGGTCGGTGCCCTTGCCTCCGGTGAAGACGACGTCCCCTTCCTCGCCGCCGAGCCCGGCCCGCACCGCGATGTGGCCGCTCTGGTCGCCCAGAGCGCCGAGCCCGCCGTGACCGATCTGGACGTAGCCGGTGCCGCCGGTGCTGGTGTTCGATTGCGAGCCGGTGAAGGTCACGTGCTGCCCTGCCTCGACGAGGATGTCGCCCCGATGGTCGCCCTGGTTGTCCCGTCCGCCGTTCCCGATCTGGGCGTAGGCGGTGGTGCCGGTGCTGGAAAGGGCGCGGACGGTGCCGCCGGTGCTGCGCACGGCGATGTGGGCCGCGGCCCCGCGGAGGTTGCCGACGGGGTTGGCGTCGACGCCGCCGTTGCCGATCTGGGCGTAGCCCCGGGTGCCGCCCCGGGAGGTGACGATGACGTCGCCGAGGGCGGTCACGGAGATGGTTTCCAGCGCGTTGCCGTCGGCATCGATGCGGCCGTGCTCGCCGCGGGCGAAGGCGCCGCCGTGGCCGACCTGGACGTAGCGGTCCGCTCCGCCTCCGCCGCCCAGCATCTGGAACTGCCCGTTGCCGCTGGCGGTGAACTGGAGCGCGTCGGAGATGCTGTCGCCATCGATGTCGAAGAGGCCGGAGACGATGCCGTCGGTCCCGGCGCTGACGGTGATGTTGCCGCTCTGGTTCCCCTCGACCGCGTAGCCGCCGTGGCCGATCTGGGTGTAGTTGCCAACGATCAAAGTCGGGCTGTTTCCGCGGGTGACGCGGAGATCGACGTTGCCTCCGGCGAACAGGGCGATGTCCCCTTCGTTGTCGCCGGTGCTGTGGTAGCCGCCGTGTCCGAGCTGCGCGTAGGTGCCGACGCCCGGGGTGTCGCCGGTGCCGGTGCTGTCGGTGGACCAGCGGAATTCGACGTTTCCGGCGAGCGAGCCGAGACGGATGTCGCCGCTGTTGCCGCCGCCGCTGCCGTCGGGTCCGTCGAAGCCCACGAGTCCTCCGTGGCCGACCTGGGCGTAGGCTCCGTCGAGGCGGCCCGCGCGGACGCGGATGTTTCCGAAGGCGAGGGCTTGGATGTCGCCGCTGTGCCCGCCCCCGGTCGCAAAGCCGCCGTGGCCGAGTTGGGCATAGCGGTTCTGCGCGTCCGCCGTGGTGGCGACGGCGTTGCCGGCGATGAAGTCGATGATGCCGGCGTTGCCCCCGGTCCCGGCGACGAGGGAGATGTCGCCGGAATGGCTTCCGCGGGCTCCGACGCCGCCATGGCCGAACTGCACGTATTGGCCGGAGTGGCCCAGGGTGGAGGCCGTCGCGGTGAAGGTTGCGTTCTGGTTGACGCTGGCGAAAAGGTTTCCGGAGTGGCTGCCGACGGCTCCGAAGCCGCCGTGGCCGATCTGCAGGTAGCTCTCCATCCCGGTTCCCGAGGCTGCGGTGAGGTTTGCGGCGGCGGGGATCCCGGTGGTCTCCACCCGGATGTCGCCGGAATGGCCCCCGTCGGGCCCGGCTGCGGCGCCGTGGCCGCCGTGGCCGACTTGGACGTAGGCGCGGGTTCCGGCTCCTCCCGTGAGGGTGAGAACGCGGCCCGAGACGAGATCGATGCCTCCGCTGTGCGAACCTTCGTTGCCGCGGCCGCCGTGGCCGATCTGGGCGTAGTGGTCCTCGCTGCCGGCGACGCCGCCGCGGAGGCGCAAGCCGGTGCCGCTGGTCCCCATGCCGATCTCGATTTCGTCGGCGATTCCGTCCCCGTCGAAATCGCCGAGGTCGGAGAAGGTTCCCTCGAAATGGCCGCTCACGGCGATGGAGCCCGAGAGGTTCGCGACCGGATCGGTGGATCCTTCGGCCCGCATCCCCCCGTGGCCGATCTGGGCGTAGGAGCGCACGCCGTCCGCGCCTTGGCCCGCGTCGAAGAGCAGGTTGCCGGCGGCCCTTACCACGATGTTCCCGTTGTGCGCCCCGGCGGCGTCGAAGCCGCCATGGCCGATCTGGGCGTAGGACTCGGTCGATGCGCCGGCCCCGGCGGTGAAGGCGAGGTTGCTCGTCCGGGCGCCCACCGAAATGTTTCCACTGTGGCCCGAGACGCTGTCGGCATCGTGGCCCCCGTGGCCGATCTGCACGTAGGACCGGGTGGAGCCGCTGCCGGCGGTGAAGGTAAGCGTCGTGTCGGCGAGGACGGCGATGTCGCCGCTGTGGTCGCCCGCAGCCCCGGCGCCGCCGTGGCCAAGCTGGGCGTAGGACCCCGCGCTGCCGGCGGCGGACACGAAACCCACCGAGGTGCCGGCGAGCGCCGCGATGGAGCCGCTGTGGTCGCCCGCGGCCCCGACGCCGCCATGGCCGAGCTGGGCGTAGCGCTCGTCCTCGGTGTCTTCGTCGGCGGCGTTGGCGGCCCGCCCTCCGGTGAAGGCGATGCTGGTGCCCGCCCGCACATGGATGCCGCCGCTGTGGCTCCCGAGGGCGCCGTAGCCGCCGTGCCCGAGCTGGGCGTAGGCGCGGTAGCCGTCGAGGATGGTGCCGCTGTTGGCGTTGAAGGTCACGGCGGTGGCGGCGTCCACGGCAATGCTGCCCGAATGGCTCCCGGTGGCCCCGAGACCTCCGTGGCCGAGCTGGGCGTAGCTTTCCAAGCCGAGCCCCGGGGTGAAGATCACGCTGCCGGGCACCGTCCCCTCCCCGTCGGCGGCCACGCCGGTGGTCCGCACCGCGATGCTGCCGCTGTGGCCGGTCGTCGCGGCGGCGCCGTAGCCGCCGTGGCCGAGCTGCGCGTAGGATTGCGTCCCCGCTCCCCCGAGGAAGCTCACGCTGCGCGAGGAGAGCACGTCGATCGCGCCGCTGTGGTCGCCGAGATTGCCGCTGCCCCCGTGGCCCAGCAACGCATAATTGCCGACGCTGCCCGCGTTGGTCGAGCCGCGGAAGCGCATCCCCGTGGTGCTGGTCCCGACCGTGAAGGTGATCGCACCGAAGTCGCCGATGTCGGAGAACTCCCCGCCGATCTGGCTGCTCACCGTGATCGACCCGGCGAGGTTCGCGGCGGGGTCGGCGCTGCCGTCCGCCTTGGCTCCGCCGTGCCCGATCTGCGCGTAGGAGCCGCTCCCGGCGCCGAGGCCGGCGTCGAAGAGCACTTGGTTGCCGGAGCGCGCCACGATATCGCCGTGATGGCCCCCGGCGGCGGCGTAGCCCCCGTGGCCGATCTGGGCGTAGGACTGCCAGGAGGCCCCGGCGCCCCCGGTGAAGGCGATGTTGCCGGTCCGCGAAGCGACCCCGATGTCGCCGCTGTGTCCGTCGGGTGGCATCGATTCGAGGATATCGATCATCTCGTCGGCGCCG
>SLGN01000167.1 GCA_007123695.1 Verrucomicrobiales bacterium | reverse complement strand
GGCGGAGCGGTGCCGCTGCCGGAGGCCTTGCGGCGCAAGGTGCGCTATTTCAGCGACGGGGCGGTGATCGGGTCGGCGGCGTTCGTGAACGGAGTCTTTGCGAAGCTCAAATCGGAGGGCCGGACGGGGCCGAAGCGGACAAGCGGAGCGCGGAGAATGCGGGGGGCGGACTTCGGCGGGCTGCGCTCGCTGCGCGATCTTCGGCAGGACGAGGACGGGGCCTCGGGCGGGAGACCGGATTGATGCTCCGGATCGGTGAGGTCGGTTCTCCGAGGCGCGGGTTTGGATTCTCCGGAGTCGGGACTTGCCCGGCCGTTCCGGGCGGCTAGCATAGGTGACAGACCCGCAGTGTAGCAAAGGGCGACGGCTGCGGAATTCCGGCAAGGTCCTTTCCCGACCAGGACCGGCGTGCCCTGACTTGCTCTCCGATGAAATTCCCCCTCCCTGTATCGATTCGTTTCTCCGCCGCTGCGGCGGCCGCATTCTTTCTTCTCTTGGTCGCGCCATGGGTCGCGCCTCGCTCCCTGGCCGAAACGCGACCGAACTTGATCTTCATCCTCACCGACGACCAGAGGGCGGAGCAGATCGGATGCTACGGCCACGAGATCGTGGAGACTCCCCACCTGGACAAACTCGCCGCCGAGGGCACTCTCTTCGAGAACGCCTACGTCACCAGCGCCATCTGCACTCCGAGCCGAGCCTGCTTTTTTCTCAGCCAGTACGAGCGGCGGCACGGCGTGAACTTCAACTCGGGCACGGGCGTCTCGGAAGAAGCGTGGGCGGGATCCTACCCGGTCCTGCTGCGTGAGGCGGGCTATTTCACCGGCTACGTCGGCAAAAACCACGTTCCCGTCGGGGCGGCCGGATACCGGAGCGGGCTCGTGGAGGATTCCTTCGACTACTGGTTTGGCGGACACGGCCATCTCGGTTTCTACCCGAAGCAGCGCCACGATCTCATGAAGCGGGCGTCGGCCAACACCCAAGTCGAGGTTCTCGAGGAAGGCGCTGTCGCGTTTCTCGATCCCGAAGACGCCTTTCTCTCCGAGGCGGACACCTTCCTGCGCCGTCGTCCTGCCGACCGTCCCTTCTGCCTATCGATCTCCTTCAACCTGCCGCACGCCGCCGGCACCGGGAGCATGAAACTGCTCCCGTCCGATCCCGAACTCTACCGGGTCGCCTACCGCGACCGCATCGACACCCTGCCATTGCCCCGCCACTACCTGGCCAAGGCGGAGATCCGCTCGCCGAAGCTGCCTCCGGAAATTCTTCGCACCGAGTTCCGCCAGCCCAGCTACGACTACGTCGACACTCCGGAGTCGCTGCGCGAGCGGCTCGTGCGCCAATACCAGACCGTGACCGGCATCGACCGGCTCGTCGGCGTCCTCCGCGAAAAGCTTGCGGATCTCGGACTTGCCGAAAACACGGTCATCCTCTTCACCAGCGACCACGGCATCATGGCCGGAGAATACGGGCTCGGCGGGAAAGCCTTGAACTACGAGGCCTGTCTGCGCGTGCCCCTGATCGTCCACGACCCGCGGGTCGCCGAGGCGGCGCGGGGCCAGCGCCGCGAGGAGCTCGCTCTCGCCATCGACGTGCCCGCGACGCTGCTGGCGCTCGGCGGACTCCCCCAGCCGAGCAGCTTCCAAGGCCAGGACCTTTCACCGATCGTCCGCGGCGAGTCGCCGGAGTGGCGCGAGGCCGCCTTCGCCGAGAATCTCTGGTCGACCTTTTTCGGCAACCCGCGGATCGAGAGCGTCCGCACTGCCGAGGGTTGGAAGTACATCCGCTATTTCGAGAACGACCGCGCTGCCTTCGAGGGGCAGGAGGGCGGCGCCCGCTACGGCGTCGACGATGCGGGCGCCGCGCTCTACGAATCCTGGCTCACCGCCTCGATCAAGGGCGAACGCCCCGTTCACGAAGAACTCTTCCACCTCGCCGAGGATCCCGACGAGTCGCGCAACCTGGCCGCCGATCCGGGCCGGGCGAAAGAGCTTGCCCGGCTCCGCTCCCTGGCCGACCGCCTCGTCCGCGAAGCCCGCGGCGGAGAGGACGGACCGCCCCGGACGGTGCAGCTTTCTCCTGCGACCCGATGAAGAAGGCGGAGAACGCCCCCCCGCCGGAAGTCCCGCGCGGCTCCGCCCGCCCTTGCGGAGGCGGATTCGTCCGCTAACCTAGGGCGCATGAAGATCCCGACCACCCCCTTCGCCGCCGCTCTGCTCGCGCTTTTCGCCGCTCTCGCCCCCTTCGCGCCCCTCTCTCCGGCCGGGGCCGCCGAACGGCCCAACCTGCTCGTCTTCCTCGTCGACGACATGGGCGTGATGGACACCTCGGTGGCCTTTTTGACCGACGCCGAGGGACAGCCCGAGCGCCACCCGCTGAACGACTACTACCGCACGCCGGCGATGGAGAGGCTTGCGGCTCGGGGCATCCGCTTCAACCAGTTCTACGCGATGAGCGTCTGCTCGCCGACCCGCATCACGTTGGTCACCGGTCAGAACGCAGCGCGGCACGGCACCACCAACTGGATCAATCCCGACAACAACAACGGCGGTCCGCAGGGGGCGCCGGACTGGAACTGGGAGGGGATCAAGCCCGGCGACACCACCCTGCCGGCCGTCCTCGGCGGGGCCGGCTACCGCACCATCCACATCGGGAAAGGCCATTTTTCCCCCCGCGAGTTCCCCGGTTCCGATCCTTCCACCATCGGCTTCGACATCAACATCGCGGGGGCTTCCTTCGGCGCGCCGGGCAGCTACTACGGCGAGAAAAACTACGGGGCCATCGGGCGACGGGCGCACCACGCCGTGCCGGGCCTGGAGAAATACCACGGCACCGACACCTTTCTCACCGAAGCCCTCACCCTCGAGGCCAAGGCGGTGCTGCGGGAGACGGTCGAGGAGGGCAAGCCCTTCTTCCTGCATTTCTCGCACTACGCGGTTCACGCGCCCTTCGAGGCCGATCCCCGCTTCGCCGCCTACTACGAGGATTCGGGCAAATCGTCGGCGGCCCAGGCCTTCGCCACCCTCATCGAGGGCATGGACAAATCCCTCGGCGACACCCTCGACTTCCTCGAATCCATCGGCGTGGCCGAGGACACTCTCGTCGTCTTCCTCGGCGACAACGGGTCCGACGCCCCTCTCGGCGACCAGCACGAAGTCGCCTGCGCCGCCCCTCTCCGCGGCAAGAAGGGCGCCCACTACGAAGGCGGCATGCGCACGCCCCTGATCGCGGCCTGGGCCAAGCCGAATCCGGAAAATCCCCACCAGCGGGCCCTGCCCATCCCGGCGGGAGCGATCCAGGCGCAGGTCGCGAGCGTCGCCGACATTTTCCCCACGCTGCTCGACGTCGCCGGAGTCGAGGCGCCGCAGGAACATCCCGTCGACGGACGCTCGCTGCGGACCCTCCTCTCCGGGACGCCCGACCCCTCCCGCCCCGAGCAGTTCCTGATGCACTACCCCCACGGGCCCCACCGCAGCAACTACTTCACGGTGTGGCGCGACGGAGATTGGAAAGTCGTCTACCACTACCTGCCCGAGGTGCCGACCCACGGCGGCGGGATCCAGTCGGAAGGAGCCCGCTACCAGCTCTTCCATCTCGCCGAGGATCCCTACGAGCAGAACGACCTCGCCGAGTCCGAGCCCGCCGAGCTCCGCCGGATGATGGAAGGCCTCGTCGCGCAGGCCGAGGCCCACGGCGCCCGCTTCCCCGTCGCCGAGGATGGAACCACCCGCCTGCTTCCCGAGCTGCCCTGAGCCCCCGCCTCCCCCCTGCCCGCGACACGCACGCGCTCCCCCGCCGACTCCACCAATCGCCGCATGGACGTCCTCCTCATCGCGATCGCCTTTCTCTTCGGCCTCGTCGCGCAGCAGTTCCGCCTGCCCCCGCTCGTCGGATTCCTCGTCGCGGGCTTCGTCCTCCAGGCTTTGGGCAAGGAAGGAGGCGAGACGCTGCAGAGCGTCGCCGATCTCGGCGTGACCCTGCTGCTCTTCAGCATCGGCCTGAAGCTGCGCGTCCGCAGCCTGATGAAGCCGCAGATCTGGGCCAGCACCTCGCTGCACGCCGCCGCCGTGGTGCTGCTCTTCGCCCCGGTCGTCTTGGGCGCCGTCTATCTCGTCGCCCCGGAGATCGGAATGGAATGGAAGACGGCCTTCCTCCTCGCCTTCGCCCTCAGC
>SLGN01000667.1 GCA_007123695.1 Verrucomicrobiales bacterium | reverse complement strand
GCGGACGGGCTCGGCGCTGATCTTCGGCGTGGAGAAGAGCAGGGCGGTGACGTCCTCGAGGTTCTCTCCGGCGATGGCGACCTCGAAGCTGCTGCCGGCCTTCCCGCCCATCGGCATGGTGGTGAGGAGGCGCGGGGCGGGCAGGACGACGAGCTGGGCGGTCGCGGTCAGCGCCGGGAGGAGCGCGGCGAACCCTAGCAAAGCGGCAAAAAACGGGGGGCGGGCCATGGTCTCAGTGGTTGTAGAGGAATTCCTTGGTGTTCATGATGGCCCAGAGCAGGTCCTCGTAGGCCATGCGCTTGGCGCGGGCGGGGTCGATGGGCTGGTCCTTCGCGTCGGTGCGCGGCCGGGAAAGGAAGTCCTCGGCGATGCTGAGTTCCTCTCCGTCGGGCTCGCGGCCGAAGGCGGCGAGGTAGATCTCGCGGATCCCCTCGGCGACGGGGACCTCGGGCTTGGAAAGCCGCTCGGCGCGTCCGCCGCCGGTGCCGAGCTTGCCCTTGACCTCGGCCGAGTTCATGAGGTGGAGGCTTTGGGCGAGGCTGGACGACTGGATGCGCTCGCATTCGCATACGCTGGCGCCCTCGGGGCGGCCGAAGACCTTGAGGAAGGGGGCGGCGCGGTTGTAGCTGTTGTCCGGCAGGGCGATGGCGCGGGTGCCGGGGGGCAGGTCGGCGAAGTCGGTCTTCGCGCCGGTGAGCCCGTCGATCGCGTCGAGGAGGACCTCGGCGGGGAGGCGCTTGGGATAGAAGTGCGAGAAGTTCTGCCGATCGATGGCGTTGTGCTCGTTGGGAATCTCGCTGAGCTGGTAGGTGTGGCTGCGGACGATGGCGCGCACGACCTCCTTCAGGTCGAAGCCACTCTCGACGAAGTGCCTCGCGAGGGCGTCGAGCAGCTCGGGGTTCGAGGCGGGGTTGGTGTCGCGGAGGTCGTCCTCGGGCTCGACGAGGCCGCGCTTGAAGAAATGCTTCCAGTAGCGGTTGACGAGGGCCTTGGCGAAGAAGGGGTTCTCCTTCTCCCCCATCCAGTCGGCGAGGACGAGGCGGGGATCGTCGTCGGGGAGGATCTCGGGCGGCTCCTGGCCGAGGCCGGCGGGCTTGACCTTGTCCCCGGTCTTCTTGTTCTCGAAGTGGGCGAGGCCGCGCTTGTGGAAGATGAGGTCCTCGCCCGCGATCGCGGTGGGCTTGCGCCCGACCTGGGTGAAGAAGGCGGCCATGGCGTGGTAGTCGCCCTGGCTCCAGCGCTCGAAGGGATGGTGGTGGCACTGGGCGCAGTTCATGCGCACGCCGAGGAAGAGCTGGGCGACGTCCTCGAGCTGATCATTGGGTTCTTTGACGCGCTTGTACCAGGCGACGGGCGGATTGGAGACGATCGTGCCGGTGGCGCCGAGGATCTGGCGGACGATCTCGTCGTAGGGGGTGTTGGCGAGGAGGCTGTCCCGCATCCAGGCGTGGAAGGCGAAGTTCGCGGTGATGTCGGCGGCGCTCTCCCGCTTGTTCTTCAGCAGCGCGGTCCACTTGTTCGCGAAGTAGTCGGCGTAGTCGGGCGTGGCGAGGAGCGCGTCGATGGCCTTGTCGCGCTTGTCCGGATCCTCGCTCGCGAGGAAGGCGGTGGTCTCCTCGATCGTCGGGAGGCGTCCCCCGATGTCGAGGGAGATGCGGCGCAGGAAGGTGGCGTCGTCGATCACGGGCGAGGGCGGGATCCCGATCTCCTTCAGGTTCGCGAAGACGAGCTCGTCGACGAAGTTCTTCGACGGAGGCAGCTCCTCGACCGGCGCGCCGAGGGGGATGGCGATGTTCGAGACCGATACGAGGCCCGAGTAGCGCACCATCACCGCGACCTTGCCGGGCAGGTCGAGGGTCTTGACGAGCCCGTGCTCGTCGGCCTCGGCCATGTCGCGGTCGTTCGCCTCGTAGAGGGCCATGCCGGTGACGTCGCGCGAGCCGCCGTCGGAGTAGCGGGCCATGACTTTGAGCTGCACGGAGGATCCCGGCTCCATCACGAGCTGGGCCGGCTCGACCTCGAGCGCGGCGATGGTCGGCTCGCCCTCCTTCCCGTAGGGCATGCCCTCGCCGATCCAGCGGACGAGGGTTTGGTAGCCCTCGGATTCGGGATCGAGCTTCTTGCCGCCGCCGTGCGGGACGACGTTGGCGGCCTTCAGCAGCAGCAGGCTCTGCTCTGGCGCCGGGGGGAAGACGCGGCGGCCGCGGCCTTCCTTGACGATGTGCTCGTAGTCCTCCTCGGGTTCGAAGCCGAGCAGGGAAAGGCGGAAGCCGCGCTGGCCCGTGATCGCCTTGGCGTGGCAGCCGCCGGCGTTGCAGTCGGCCTTCGTCAGGATCGGGACGATGTCGTTGACGAAGCTGAGCGGTGGCGATGCCTCCTCGGCGCGGAGGAACGTGCCCCCGGCGAGAAGGGGAAATAGCGCGAGGCGGTAGGGAAGTGCCATGCGGAAGATAAAAGGGAGCAAACGAAACTGGTTCAAGGGTAAGCCGAACCGCGCTCCGGCCAATCCGCAGATTCACGCCATGCGAATCGGGCGCGATCGAGCCCGCTCGAAGGAACGCGTTCCACGCGAAGGATACCCCGAAGCGAATCCACAGGGGCGCTCCGCGCTTCGGTATCGGGTGGCGTCGGAAAACGGCTCAGCCGCAGCCGCAACCGCCGCCGCAGCAGCCGCCTTGGAGATCCTCGGGCTCGGGGATGCGTCCCAGCTCGAGGCTCTTGCCGACCATCTTCGAAACCTGGCTGACGATCCCGTTCAGCGTCTTTTCGGCGTCCATGAATCCGGCGGCCAAGGGATTCTCGCGCAGGGCGGCGAATTGGGCTTCGTAGCCGTCGATGTCGGCTTGGGTGAGCTGCCCGGCGTCCTGCTTCCGCTGCATCTGCTCGCCCAGTTCGGAGAAATCGCGGTAGGCCTGCTGCGAGGGCTCGTCCTCGAAGAAGGCGTTGATGCGGGCGATGTTGTCGCGGTATTCGCCCGACTGGAGGATGAGCGAGCAGAGTTCGCGGGTCTTGTCGAGAACGGCGGAGTTCGGAGAAAGAGCTTCCATATGGCTACTGTTACGCTCCGTCGCGCCCCGGGACAACCCGCGATCGTGCCGGAACTGCCTTCGGTGCGCCAAAGCCGGTCCCTCGGCCGGTCCCGTTGCGGCATTTGGCATCGGGCATCCCGCATCGCCAGTCAAATCGAGGCGTAGGAGATGCCGTGGCGGGCGGGCCGCTGCAGGACGGTGGCGGGCATCTCGGGGAGATCCGCCAGGGGCGCCCGTCGGCCATGCCGCTGGAGCAGGCGCTGCGCCGCCGCCTTCAGGGCGGGCCAGCGGGGCTCGTCGATGTCGGGGGCGCCGCGGAGGTGACGCAGCAGGCTGAGCCATTCGACGAAGACCCGCTCGACGTCGCCGGGGCCGAAGTCGAGTCCGCGTCCCCGGCCGAGGAGGCTGCCGAGGCCGCCCCCGAGATGCAGAGCGAGGATCTCGGCGGCACCCTCGCCGTAGTGGAGCGGCAGACCGAGGGAGAGCTATCCGTCGTAGTCGACTGGTCCGTAGGCACGGCGGCAGGCGGCGGCGAGGCGCTCGCTGGCCCCGGTGCCGGCGATTTCCTCGCCGCCGGGGACGGCGTCGAGGTCGAAGCGGTGGCCCGCGCGCAAATTGGCGAGATGCAGGACGATGTCTTCCTCGTCGTAGAGCGGATCCTCCAGGGCGGCGGCCACGGCAAGGCCCTCGCCGCCTTGGAAAAGACTGAAAATCCGGCCCCGCCGCGTCGGGCGACCGCCTTCGTCGACGAGGCTGAGACGCCTCCACGCGTGCGCGGGACTGCCGGGCGCAGGCTCGAAGCGGTCGCCCGAATCCAGGTCGGTGAAGCTGGTCTCGGCGACGAGTTCCACGCTGCGCCGGGGAGGATCGTGCAGAGCGCGACCGCCCTCGTCGCGGTAGCAGTCGAGAGGGGCGGCCGCGAGATCGGCGAGCAGGACGAGGGTGTCGCCCCGCTCGACGACATCGACGGGCTGCGCCGGCGCGAAATGCTCGCAGAAAGCCGGCGGCAGCAGAGCGGCGGCTTCGGCGCGGTCGTAGCGGGCGGCGCCGCGGCGGTCGCCGACGAGACGCCGGGCGAGGCGGGTCGGGCGGTAGTCGCCGTCGCCGCCGCAGGTGGCAAGGGCCACCTCCAGCCCGTAGCGGCG
>SLGN01000316.1 GCA_007123695.1 Verrucomicrobiales bacterium | reverse complement strand
TCGCGCTGCCGCCGGACCTCCCATCGGGATCGTTCGCGACGGAGGACGCCTTTCCCGGTCTCCTCTTTTTCGATCCGCTCGCCTTCGCCTCCCCTCCCGGGGAATCCCGGCGGCTCTTTGTCGTCGAACAGGTCGGGCGGATCTCGCTCGTTCCCGATCCGGCCGCCCCGACGCGGGAGACCTTCCTCGACATCACCGACCGGGTCCGCTCCAGCGGAAACGAGGAGGGCCTCCTCGGCCTCGCCTTCCACCCGAACTACCATGCCGCCGACCAGCCGGGCCACAGCCACTTCTACGTCGTCTACATGACGACGCTCTCCGGCCAGCGCTACTGGAGGCTCTCCCGCTTCACCGCGCAAGCCGGCAACCCGAACCGAGCCGACCCCGCCTCCGAGCTGCCCATCATTACCCAGCGCGACACGCGGGCGAACCACAACGGGGGCGACCTCCACTTCGGCGAAGACGGCTACCTCTACGTCTCCACCGGCGACGAGGGCGGCGGCGGCGACCCCGACGACCACGGCCAGCGCATCGACAAGAGCTTCTTCGCCTCGATCCTGCGGCTCGACGTCGATCTCCGCGAGGAGAGCCTCGAGCCCAACCCGCACGCCTCGATCCACCCCGACACCTACAAGGTTCCCGCCGACAACCCCTTCGTCGGCGCCACCCATTTCAACGGCCTCGCGGTGAACCCCGCCGCCGTGCGGACCGAGTTCTGGGCCATCGGCCTGCGCAACCCCTGGCGGATGAGCTTCGACCGCCCGACGGGGCGCCTCTTCGTCGCCGACGTCGGCCAAAGCGCCCGCGAGGAGATCAACATCCTCTCCCCCGAGGTCTTCGCGACCAACGGGGGCGTCCCCAACTACGGATGGAGCTTCCGCGAGGGGAAGATCGCCTTTCCCAACGGTCCCGGAGGAGCCGTGCCGCCGCCGGGATTCTCGGCGATCGAACCGATCCACGACTACGAACACAACCTCGGACGCTCCGTGACCGGCGGTCTCGTCTACCGGGGATCGAGCTATCCCGAGCTCCGGGGATCCTATCTCTTCGGCGACTACGTCAGCGGCCGCATCTGGGCCATGTCCGACTCCGGCGGCCCCGGCCAGAGCATCTCGCAACTCGCCGTCCGCACCCGGATCGCCGCCTTCGGAATCGACCCGGCCAGCGGAGATGTGCTGCTCGCCCACGACAACTCCAACCGGGTCGCCGACGATCCCGTCTACCGCCTCGTGCGGAGCGACGGAGCCGGCACGCCGCCTCCGCCCCTGCTCTCGCAGACCGGCGCCTTCCGCAGCCTCGCCACCCTCGAGCCGGAGGACGGCATCGTCGCCTACGAGGTCAACGCCCCCTTCTGGAGCGACCACGCCCTGAAGCGCCGATGGTTCTCGATTCCGGATCCGTCGGCACGCATGGTTTGGTCGCGGGACGCGCCCTGGTCCTTCCCGGCGGGCCAAATCTGGATCAAGCACTTCGAACTCGACCTCGATCGCGACTCGCCGGGAGCCCAGCGAGTCCGGCTCGAGACCCGTTTCCTCGTCAAGACGGCCGACGACGTCTACGGGATCACCTATCGATGGAACGAAGCGCAGACCGAGGCCCACCTCGTCGGCGAGGAGGGGGAAAGCGCCGACTACACCGTGGTCGTGGGCGGCGTCGCCCGCACCCAGACCTGGCGCTTCCCGAGCCGCACCGACTGCCGCACCTGCCACAACCCCGCCGCCGGATGGGCTCTCGGATTCGACACCCGGCAGCTCAACCGCAACATCGACGACGGCGGCGAACCCCTCGACCAGCTCGCCGCCCTCGCCGCCGCGGGATACTTCGAAACCGCCCCGCCCCCCTCAGTCGGGCTTCCCGCCCACGCGCCGCCCCAGGATTCCGCCCACCCCCTCGGCGCGCGCGTCCGCGCCTACCTCGCCGCGAACTGCGCCGCCTGCCATCGGCTCGGCGGAACCGCCCTCGGCTCGTGGAGCGCCCAGCCCGAAATTCCCCTCGCCACATCGGGCCTGCTCGACTCGCCCCTCGTCAACAACGGCGGAGACCCGCACAACCGCACCATCGTGCCCGGCGATCCCGAGCACTCCATGATCCTCCAGCGCATCGCCCTGCCCCGCGGGGGCGGTGGGATTCTCGCCCCGATGCCGCCACTCGCATCGAACGAGATCGATCTCGACGGCGCCGCCTTGCTCGAAGCGTGGATTTCCTCCAATCCGACGCCCGAACCCCCGCCCGGCGGACTCGAAGCCACCGACGCCACCCGCACCGACCGCATCGAAATCTCGTGGCTGGCCGCCGAGGGCGCCGCCTACCACGTCTACCACGTCTACCACGTCTACCACGTCTACCACGTCTACCGCGGCACCGACGACGATTTCGCCTCGGCTTCGCTCGTCCACACCGGCGAGGCCGCCATCCACCACGACGGCGCCGGTTCGACCGAGGCCGGACGCCCCTACCGCTATTGGGTCTCGGCCCTGCGGGACGGCGATTCCAGCACTCCCGCCGGGCCGGTGGTGGGCAGGCGCGCCCTGCTGCCGCCCGGCGATCCTGACGCCACCACCGACGCCGCCCCCGACGGCGTCGCGCTCTCCTGGGCCGCGAGTCCCGACGCGACTGCCTACCGCATCCTGCGGCACACCGTCGACGAGGTCGCGGACGCGACCGAGGTCGGCGTCTCCGACTCGGCGAACTGGATCGACGTCTCCGCCGAGCCGGGCATCGACTATTTCTACTGGATCGTCGCCACCAACGCCTTCGGCGCATCGGGCGCGACCGCCGCGGCTCCCGGACGCAGCCTGCTCTTGCTGCGGCAGCCCGACCTCGTCGTCGGTCGGGCTCCGGCGCAGCGAATCGGTCAGAACATCCACCAGGGAGCCCCCGGCCAGACCATCGTCGTCGCCTCGCGCCGCCGCCGCCCCATGCGAGCCTTCTTCCATCTGCACAACGCCGGAAACGTCGAGGACCGCTACCGCCTCGCGGCCTTTCAAAGCCGTGGCCCTTTCCGCGTCGTCTACCTGCGGCGCCTGCCGACCCCGGCGAACCTCACCCCCCAGCTCGTCGGCGGAGTCCACCTCACCGGTCCCCTCGCACCCGGCGATCTCCTCAGCGGCATGATCCGCATTCGCACCTTCCGGCTGCGCCGAAGCCCCCGCGTCCATCGCGTCCGTCTGTCCCTCGACGCGTTCAGCAACACCGACCCGCGACGTTTCGACCGCGTCCGCATCCGCGCCATCAGCCGACGGTAGAACGGTCGGCCCCGGCGTGGACGGAAGATCCAGCCCAAGACAATCCTCAGCCACAGGTCATCGCCCCTCCACCTTCACGAGTGCCTCGCACCACGCCGGCAGCTCCGGCCCGTCCTCCACGAGCAGATCGGCGACGAGGACATGGACGCCGTCTCGCGCATCGGGAGGGATCGCTATCTCGAAGCGTGCCGCAGCCTCTTCTCCTCCCGGAATCTCCAACGTCGCTTCCGAGGGGGAAACGGCGAAGTCGCCGCGCGGCCGCAACTCGAAACGGCGCGTCCTCCCCCCGTGGTTGGCGACGCGCAGCTCGATTTCGAACCGTTCGCCGGGAGCCGCCTCGTTTCCGTAGGGATGGAAGCGGGCCCATTGCGGATCGACCGCGTGGTCGGGGGCGTCCCAGTCCACGAGCCGGGCGATGGCGGCGGCGCGCTCGCCGTAGCGCGAGAGCAGGAAGGACTTCTCCCCGGCATCGAAGCGGAAGCGGTGCGGTATGTGCTGGTTGACGAGCCAGGTCGAGCCCGGCAGCTCTTCGAGGATCTCGAAGCAACGCCAGTAGCCGAGCCCCTCCCGCATGAAGTTGCGGTTCATCATGCAGTAGTCGTCGATGCCCGTTGGCGAAAAGGAATCGCCGATGAAGAAGACCGGATCCTCGCCTTCCTTTTCAACGAGCAGGGCGCCGTGGTTGAGCATCTGCCCGGGAAAGGAACGGAACGTGAACGTGAACTCCTCCCACTGCATCCTTTCGCCGTCGGCGCGGACCTCCACCGAATCGACGGCGTTGGGCGAGACTCCGGGAAGGAACCAGTCGCCGGGCCGCAGCAGCACCGGCCCGACCTCGGGGGTGGCGTGGACGGGACAGCCGAAGCGCCGCTGCGCTTCGGCGATGGCCGCAGTGTGGTCGTTGTGGACATGGGTGGCGAAGATCCCGTCGATCGCGGAGACGAGCC
>SLGN01000372.1 GCA_007123695.1 Verrucomicrobiales bacterium | reverse complement strand
TCGCCGCCTGGACCGTCAGCGTCGACAGCGGCCCCATGCACCTCGCAGCGGCCGTCTCCGATCGCGTCCTTTCCCTGCACACCTGGACGAACCCGGCCATGGTCGGCCCCTGGACGCCGGGGGCCTGGATCTGGCGCGAGTCGCGCCTCGTCCAAGTCCGCGACCTCGACCCCGACGAATTTCCCGAGCGCCGCGACCTCGCCGCCCGCTGCGCCGCGCGCGGTCACCTCCTCGAACCCGGCGATCCCGAGAAGCTCGCCGCCTTCGTCCACGAACGCCTCGCCGCAATGTCCCCTGCATGAAGGAAGTCCACATCTACACCGACGGATCCTCCCGAGGAAATCCCGGCCCCGGCGGCTACGGCACCGTGGTCCGCTACGGCGCCCATTCCCGCGAGCTCGCCCAGGGCTTCGTCAAGACGACGAACAACCGCATGGAAATCCTCGCCGCCATCGCCGGGCTGGAGATCCTCAAGGAACCCTGCCGCGTCACCGTCCACTCCGACTCGCGCTATCTCGTCGACGCCCAGAGCAAGGGCTGGGTCGAGGGCTGGAAGAAGCGCGGCTGGCGCAAGGCCGACAAGTCCGCCGTGAAGAACGTCGATCTCTGGATGCGCATGGAGCGCGCCGCCTCGCCCCACCGCATCGACTGGCGCTGGGTCAAAGGCCACGACGGGCACGAAATGAACGAGCGCTGCGACGAACTCGCCACCATGGCGGCCGATGGCAAGCTCGGCGCCCTCGTCGTCGACGAGGGCTTCCGGCCCTGATCCGACCGCGCCGCCAGCCCTGCGGGAAACGTGGTTCGTAACGACCGAGACATGGAAGACCTGCTCTTTGTCCGCACCTCCGAAATGCCGGCCCCGGTCGAGGTCCTGCGCGACTGGCACTTCCGCCCCGGCGCCTTCGACCGGCTGACTCCGCCGTGGGAAAAGGCCCGCGTCGTCGAGTCGCCCGAGCCGCTCGCGGACGGAGCCCGCGCCGTGATCGAGGTCTCCGTCGGCCCCTTTCGCAAACGCTGGGTCGCGGTCCACGAAGTCCACGACTGGGGCTTCGTCGACCGTCAGGAATCGGGCCCCTTCGCCAAATGGGAGCACCGCCACCTCTTCGAGGCGATCGACGGGCAGCGCAGCCGCCTCACCGACGAGATCCGCTACCGCCTGCCCCTCGGCCCCCTCGGTCGGATTTTCGGCGCCCCCTTCGTCGCGCGGAAGCTCGACCGCCTCTTCCGCTACCGCCACGAGACCACCGCCGCTGCCCTGCGCGCCGAGATGGCCGGCTCCCCCGAACCCGCTCCGGAATGATGCGCGAAACCACCGACATCCTCGTCGTCGGTGCCGGGCTTTCCGGCCTCGCCGCCGCCGTCCGCCTCCACGAAGCGGGGCGCGAAGTCCTCGTCGTCGATGCCGCCGACGCCGTCGGCGGCCGCGTCCGCACCGACCGGGTCGATGGCTTTCTCCTCGACCGCGGCTTCCAGGTCTTTCTCGACGCCTACCCCGAGAGCGGCCGTCTCCTCGATCTGCCCGCCCTGCGGCTCCAGCCCTTCGAACCCGGCGCGCTGCTCTGGAACCGAGGCCGCCTGCGCCCGCTCATGGACGTCTTCCGCCGACCGGGAGCGCTCGCCGCCAGCGCGCTCCACCCCGCCGGAAACCTCTTCGACAAACTGCGGGTGGCGCGGCTCCGGTCCCGGCTCCTGAGGAAGGCGCCCGACGCGATCTGGAACTCTCCGGAAATGCCGACCCTCGCGCTGCTGCGCCAGGAGGGCTTCTCGGAGCGCTTCATCGACCATTTTTTCCGCAGCTTCTACGGAGGCATCTTTCTCGAATCCGAACTCGAGACCTCGGGCCGGCTCTTCGAATTCACTTTCGCCATGTTCGCCCGGGGGAGCGCCACCCTGCCCGCCGACGGGATGCAGGCGATCCCGGAACAGCTGGCCGCCCGGCTTCCTCCCGACACCCTGCGGCTCGGGACCCGCGTCCTTTCCCTCTCCGGAAACGTCGCCCAGACGGACCGAGGCGAGATCGCCGCGCGCCGCACCGTCCTCGCCGTCGACGGCAGCTCGGCGGCGGAGCTTTTCCCGGCACGGCCCCGCGTCGGGTGGAAGGGGACGGCCTGCCTCTACTACGAGGCCCCCGCCGCCCCCTTTCCCGAAAAGCTCATCGCCCTGCGCGGCGACCGCCGCGGTCCTGTCCACAACCTGTGCGTGCCTTCGAGCATCGCGCCTTCCTACGCGCCCTCCGGAAAGGTTCTCGTCTCCGCATCGGTCATCGGGCCGGACTGCGAATCCAGCGACCTCGAGGAACGCGTCTCCCACGACCTCGGCGAGTGGTTCGGCCCCGAGACGCTCGGGTGGAGACACCTCGCGACCTACCGCATCGACCGGGCCCTGCCCGCCGCGACTCCCGGCCACGCCGCCACCACCTGCGCCGCCACCGCCGACGAGCCCCTCGTCTGCGGAGACCACACCTCCAGCGCCTCCATCGAGGGCGCCATCCTCTCCGGCCTCCGAGCCGCCGCAGCGCTGCTCTAACAAAGACCCCAAATCGCGCCCGGCGCGCTGTCGGAGAAAGGGGCCGCGGCTTGCTACGGTTCGGTCTCGGGCAGGCCGTCGAGCACGGTGTCGAGATATTCCTGCACCGGCGAAGGGATTTCCTCGAACCCGACGATGGAGCGCGGCTGCCCGAGGGCGTGGCGCATCGCGTTGTGCATCAGATAGCGCCCGGTGATCCGGTCGAGGTGGATGTCGTCGCGGTAGATCTCCTCGATTCTGGCAAAGGGGGCCCGGCCCGCCTCGATGTCCTCGGCGATTCTGGCGAGGAGGTCCTGCGCGCGGGTCTGGCGGAAGACGCGGTCGGGATGCAGCTCGCGCAGCGTCGCCAAGAGCTTGTCGAGGTAGGCCGGGCTGTGCTCCATCGTTTCCCCCTCCGCCGTCCCGGCATACTCCTCGGCCCGCGAGCGGGCCCGGGCCCAGCCCGAGTGGATCACGAAGACGCCCGTGGGCTGCATGCGGACGAACTCCGACAGGACCGCCGCGTCGGTCGCGAGAGTGCCGCCGTAGTGGACCTGGACGGAGACGACGTCGTAGCGCTTCGCCCCGAGCGCCTCGGGCCAGAGCTTCGAAGTCTTCACGCAGGGCTCGGCCGGGTTTTCGAAGATGTAGGGCAGGCTCTTTCCGCAGTCGATGTGCCACTGCACGTCCCCGTCGAGCTTGGCGGGCACCGTGTCCTGCGTCAGCGAGTTGCCGATCAGGTAGAAGGATCTCTCCTCGCCCGCAGCCCCGTCGGGGACCGCGAGAAAAAGCACGCCTGCGAGAAGGAGGAAGCCGGGCAAACAGGGTTGGGTCATCGAACCAACCCTATCAGGTCGCGGCGGCCCCCGCCATCGCACGATCCCGCCCCGTCCGCGCCGCAAAAACGCCGCAAAAAGAATGGGGCGAGACCCCTCTGCGGCTGATACATTGCCGGCCATGAAACGAGCCTTCCTTTTCTCCGCCGCCCTCCTTCTCGCCGCCGCCGCCCACGCCTCGCCCGACCCCGTGCCCGAGGGCTTCCGCTCCCTCTTCAACGGAAAGGACCTCTCCGGCTGGACCGTCCCCGAGGGCGACAACGGCCATTGGAAGGTCCTCGACGGCGTCATCGACTACGACGCCCAATCCGAGGCCAAGGGCGACAAGAATCTCTGGACCGAGGAAGAGTTCGGCGACTTCGAGCTCCGCATCGACTGGCGCATCAAGGAGACCACCGGATTCTACGACGTGCCCTACGTCCTGCCCGACGGCAGCACGGTGAAAGGCCCCGACGGGAAGAACATCACCCATCCGATCCGCAACGCCGACTCCGGCATCTACCTGCGCGGGCAGTCGAAATACCAGCTCAACATCTGGTGCTGGCCCATCGGCTCGGGCGAAGTCTACGGCATCCGCAACGACGAATCGCAGCCCCAGGAAGTCCGCGCGGGCGTCACCCCGAGCCTCAACGCCGACTACCCCGTGGGCCATTGGAACCGCTTCGTCATCACGGTCAAGGGCGACCGCCTCACCGTCGTCCTCAACGACCACACCATCATCGAGGACGCCCTGCTCCCCGACGTGCCCGAGAAAGGCCGCATCGCCCTCCAGCACCACGGCGGCAAGAAGCCCGACGGGACCTGGTCCCCGGCCTCCAGCCTGGTGCAGTTCCGCAACGTCTTCATCAAGCCGCT
>SLGN01000392.1 GCA_007123695.1 Verrucomicrobiales bacterium | reverse complement strand
TACAAGAGCGTGCTGATCGAGGACAGCGAGGCGGCGCTGCTGACGGTGGCGGCCTACATCGACCTGAATCCCATCCGCGCGGGCATGGTGGCGAAACCGGAGGACTACCGATGGTGCGGCTACGGGGAGGCGGTCGGGGGAGGTCGGCGTGCGGCACTGGCCCGCGAGGGACTGGGTCGGGCGCTGGACGAGGCGCTGCGGGATGCGGGCTTCCGTCACGACTGGGGGCGCACCCTGGCGCGCTACCGGGTGCTGCTCTACGACGAGGGGCGGGCGGTCGCGGGCGACGCGCAGCGCGGGGAGCGCGGGCGTCGGGGCATGGCCGAGGAGGAGGTCGAGGCGGTGGTGGCTTCGGGCGGGAAGATGACCTTGCGCGAGGCCCTGCGGCATCGGGTGCGCTATTTCTGCGACGGGGCGGTGCTGGGGAGCGCAGAGTTCGTCGACGGGGTCTTCGAGCGGGAGAAAGCGAAGGGGAGGAGCTTCGGCGGGAAGCGGAAGACAGGCGCGCGGCGGATGCGGGGAGCGGAATGGGGAGAGCTGCGGGTGCTGCGGGATTTGCAGAAGGATGTGGTGGGGAAGTAGGGGTTGGATGATGCTCATTCGCGTCAACCTAAGCCGAGAGCCCTTGTCGTGACTGAATTTCAAGTGACGGGAAGAAAGTAATTTCAGCACCGGCCTTCGTGATGAATTCTCGACTTCTACTCCACCATAAACCGTTGAATTTATGAGAACAGCACGCCTTTTTGGGTCCGGAAGATCCTTTTACCAGGTCGTCTCCCGCGTCGTTGATCGGCGAATGGTTTTTCAAGCGAAGGACAAGGAGGTCTTCCGCAGGATCCTTCGCAACCAGGAGGCTTTCTCGGGGGTGCGGGTGATCACGTATTGATCGACGGGCCGAAGCCTCGCCCTTCGCCCCTCCGGGCTGCCCTGGCGGGCAGTCCATGTAGCCGCCACCACCTCGGCGGCTCCATTGCCTCATGGACAACCACTTCCATCTGCTTCTGGAGGTTCCGGACCGGGAGGAACTGGAGCCGCTGGACGAGGAAGGGCTGTTGGAGGTCCTGCCGCTGCTCTACGACGAGGAAACCGTCGAGGGGGTGCGGCGGGAATTGGAGCGGGCGCGGTTGGCGGGCGACGAGCGCTGGCACAAGGAAATCCTCGACCGCTACGAGAAGCGCCGGGGCGACCTCGCCCACTTCATGAAGGCGCTGAAGCTGCGGGTGAGCTGCTACATGAACAAACGCCTCGGACGGGTCGGGACGCTCTGGGAGGAACGCTACAAGAGCGTGCTGATCGAGGACAGCGAGGCGGCCCTGCTGACGGTTGCGGCCTACATCGATCTGAATTGATTTGCTCCGCAAATCTCTGCTGTGTCGCTTCGCCATTCTCCAACCGCTGGCGCGGCGAGGCAGTCAGTGCGCGCGGGAATGGTGGCGAAACCGGAGGACTATCGCTGGTGCGGCTACGGCGAGGCGGTCGGGGGTGGACGCCGTGCGGCGCTGGCCCGCGAGGGGCTGGGGCGGGCGCTGGACGAGGCGCTGCGGGACGCGGGGTTCCGTCATGACTGGGAGCGCTATACAGCTTTCGAAGCGGATCGAGGCGCTTGGAGCGAGAAAGAGCCGAGATTACCGCAGCCGCCGGGAAGGGCCGGCGCGCGACCATGGAATCCGGCGTGCGGCAGAGATCGTCGCCGAGGGTGGCGCGCACTACGGCATGGACGAGTCGGACCTGAGGCGAGACCGGCGAGGAGACTGGCGCAGGAGCTCGGCGGCCTGGGCCGTGGCCAAGGAAACGAGCGTGCCGCACGCATGGATCGCGGAAAGGCTGAACTTGAAGTCCGCCGCCAACGCAAGCCAGCAGATCCGCTGCTTCAAACAACTTCCCGCGAAGCAGCTTCCCAAGTAGGTAAGGGCGTGGAAACTGTCAAGAAATGTCGCATGACCCCTTTTCACCTTTTCACCCCTTTTCATTTCATAATCGGAGTCAGTTCAACCTCTGGCGGGACGGTCAGGATCGAAGGACGCTATCGCCGTGCCCGGACGCGGAACGAGTAAATCCGCCTCGCGGGATCGTTGGTGCGGATGATGATCCGTGATTGGACCACGCCTGCGGGTCCTCCCGGATTCCGGAAAAAAACAGCAAGCCGCCCCGTTCTTCCCGAGAGAAGGTAGGGGGGCGAGTTGCCGATGCGGAACTGCCGGTTGGTGGACCGGACCGCATGGATCGAAAGCGGGGTGCCCCCGCGGCCGTTCACGAGCACGAATCGCTTCGCAACCTGTTGGCCCGGCGGCACGCGTCGGCCGAAATCGGTGTCGTTGCGGCGCGAGGGCGGCGCTCCCCCGGATCGGATCGGATGGCCCCGGCCCCGCACCCGCAGCGAGGGAGGGGCGGCGAGCGATTGGTTGAGGAAAGAGCGGATCCATGGTGCGAAGTTCCCGACATTGGTGTAGATGCCGGGCGTGTTCCTGCGGGCGCAGCCGATACCGAAGCTGGTGATGCCTGCGAGCAGTGGCGGGGTGGAGTCGAGAAACAGAGGCCCGCCGCTGTCGCCCGAGCAAGTGTCCCTGCCGGTGGAGTAGGCTGCGAGGTGGCGCCGGTCGAGGTCCGGGGTGCCGTAGGCACGCCGCGCCCGTGCGATGGGTACGACGTCGAGGTCGGCCATTCGCAATTCTCTTGGGAAGCGGGGGATCGATTTTGTTTCCCCCCAGCCAAGCGCCCGGAGAGTGGTGCCCGGAAAAATGGTGTTGAAGGCGGGGGCAAAGGGAATCGGATCGATGTTGTCGATCGGGGAGCTGAGGAGGAGCAAGGCGATGTCGTTGAAGAGATCGCCGTCCCTGTCGCGGTAGCGGGGGTGGGAAAAGATGCCGCGCACCCGGCGGGTCTGCGCATCGCTGGTGTCGTCGAGGTTGGTCAAGCCGACCACCACCATGATGCGGCCCGGGATCTCGTCCTCGACGCAATGGGCGGCGGTGAGGATCCAGTCGGGGGCGACGAGCGATCCACCGCAGAACTGGCGGTTGAAGAGCGGGGCCCCGCCGGTGTTGGCGACGGCCGCGATCCACCGGTGGGAGCCGGTAGGCGCCTTCGTGCCGCCCACGATGCGTGCTTGGGGTTCCTGGCCGGAGGCTCCGAGACTGCCAAGCAGAGGCAGAAGGAGGACGAAAAGCGTTGGAAACCGGATCATCGGGAAATCTAGCAGAGGCGGGGCTTCGAGGCGAAGCGAATTCACTGTGAACGACGCGATTTGTGGAAAGGGATTTGCGCACGGCGATTCTTTCGAGGACGCCGGGGGGACCACTCCACTCCTTCCTCCCGCCTTGCCAGACGAAATAACGGTTCGCAGTTTTCCATTCCGGGGTTTTTCAACAGGCTCCTAGAAGTAGAGCGGGCCGGAGCCGGGAAGCTCATTCTCCTCTTCGGACTCGTCTTCCACCCCAGGCTCGGAGACTCCCGCGTCGCGCTTCGCGCTCCCCTGCGCGAGCGGAAGTTCGGCAGCCTGCGCTTCAGGGTTTTCCTCGTCGTCCTCGTCGTCATCGTCGGCGATCTCGAAAAGGCTGGCGGGCGGATTCCACGGAGCCCTCTTGGTTTGCTCGGCGGACGAGCCCATCGAGTCGTCTTCTCCGAGTCCTGCCTCCACCTTCTCTTCCTTTTCGTCGTCTTCGTCGTCTTCGTCGTCGAATTCGAACAAGCGGGCGGACGGGTCGGGTGGCACGACTGCGGGAAACGGGGTCGCGGGCGGCTTGGGGCTGGTCGCGCGGGTCTCGGTAGGGTGAGGCGCATCGTCGGGAAAGCGGTCGCCGGACGCCGTCCCGGCGTCGTCGAGCTGGGGCGCGGCGGTCTCCAGCGTTGCCAGGAAATCGTTTTCCCAATCGATCGGCCCCGGCCTCTCCCGATTGCTTCCGGGGTGATTGCTTCCGGGGTCTTCCGTTGGTTCGGTAACGTCGGATACCGAGGTTGGGGGGGCGGATGCCAAGTCAACGACTTCGTCGATTTCGCTCTCGCTCGAAGGCTCCGGCTCTTCGTTTGCGAACTCGTGCTCGTCGTCCTCGTCGTGCTCGTCGTCCTCGTCGTCCTCGTCGTCCTCGTCGTCTTCGTCGTCTTCGTCGTCCTCGTCGTCCTCGTCGTCCTCGTCGTCCTCGTCGTCCTCGTCGTCCTCGTCGTCCTCGTCGTCCTCGTCGTCCTCGTCGTCCTCGTCGTCCTCGTCGTCCTC
>SLGN01000100.1 GCA_007123695.1 Verrucomicrobiales bacterium | reverse complement strand
TCACGAGGTTCTTGGAGGATTTCTTCATCATGCTTCGGCAAGGTTGGAGGTTTCGGTCTTGGGGGCGGAGGCCTCGTCGCGGCGGTCCACGACCTTTTCCTCCTTGAGGGCCCGTCCCACGCCCTGGAGGGCGCGCAGGTGGGCGGCGTCGTGGAACTCGATCCGGTTCGGGGTCAGCTCGGTGGCGCCGCGGAAGCGGGACTCGATCTCGGCGGTGAGTTCGGCGCGGGGGACTCGTCCCCGCGGGGCCACGTGCACCACGATCTCGTCGACGCCGAGGGGATCGTTGTTGCGCTTGCGCAGCTCGATCTGCCAGGTGCCGACGCGGTCGATGTTGTCGAGCAGGTTCTCCAGCTCGTTGAAGTTCACGAGGGTGCCCTTGACCTTGCCGAGACGCAGTCGCTTGATGTCGGTGACCCGCGAGATCTCGCCGACGAGCCGGGGCACGCTGCGTCCGCAGGCGGGGCAGGGACCGTGCACGAGGCCGCCCGAGATGCGGTCGCCGGTGCGGTAGCGCACCACCACGCTGCCGCGGCTCTCGAGGGGGGTGAAGACGATCTCGCCGGGCTCGCCCTCGCCGAGGGTGCGGCCCGTGTCGGGGTCGATCACCTCGACGATGCCGAGGTCGGGGGAAAGGTGGTATCCGGGGGCGCCGTCGACGCCGTGGCCGGGGCACTCGGGAAAGGCCATCTTCGCCTCGGTGAATCCGTAGGTCGCCATCACGTCGACCTTGCCGGCCCCGAGTTCGGCGCAGAGCGCGCGGAGCTTGCGGCGCGTGCCCGGGGGCACCTTCTCGCCGCCGAGGACGATCTTCCGGAGATTCGGCGCGGACACGCCCGACTCCGCCGCGATCTGGAGCAGATGGTAGACGAAGGTGGGCATGCCGATGATGGCGTCGGGCTGGATTCGGTCGAGGAAGCGCACGTTGCCCTCGGTGCCCATCACCTTGCCACCGCCCGAGGAGAGCATGAAGGTGCCGTAGCCGATCCCGGCGTAGTGCGCCTGCCAGAAGGCGAGGTGCGGGGCGAAGGGGAAGAGGTTGAGGTGGCGCAGCGAGGGCTCCGAGCCGCAGATCTCCATCATGCGGCGGCCCGTCAGCTCGAGCACGTCGATGTCGCGCGCGGTGTAGAGGAAGGGCACGGGCTCGGTCGAGCGGCCCGTCGTGCTCGTCATGAGGATGGGGCGGTACTCGCGCTCGAAGCCGGCCTTGACCGCGGCGCGACCGCGCCGCAGGGCACGCAGCACCGTGGCGGGACGCCGCCGCAGCACTGCCTCGTCGGGGACGAGGACGAAGTCGCGGGTGCGCGAGCCGGTCTCGGGATCGTCGACGAGGTGCCGCTTCGAGGTGAAGGGAATGCGGACGAGGTCCTCGATGCCGCGGACGGAGCCGGGGTCGAAGCCGGCCTCGGCGAAGACCCGGCGGTAGTGCGCGGAAAAGGATCCGACCTGCTCGGACAGGTAGCGCCGCAACTTTTTGCCCTGACGATGCCGCAGTTCGTCGGCGGAGAGGGAATCCCAGTTCTTGGTGAGGGGGTCTTTGGTGTTCATGATGCGATGCAGGCCTCCAGTTCGGGGTTGACTTCGGGGTGGTTGGAAATTCCAAGGAGCGACCGGATCTCGGGGAGCCGGGCGGTGGCGGCGGCGCGGCCCAGGGCGATGTAGGCGCGGTGATTGTTGTAGTCGTGCCAGCGGGGCACGGGGCTGACCGCATCGATGACGATGTCGGCGCGGCGCGCGCTGCGCTCGACGAGCCGCATCTGCGCGCCCATCGCCGCGCCGCGCAGGATGTCGAGCAGGTTGTCGCGGGCGAAGAGATTCAGCTGGCGGTTGAGCCAGGCGAGAGGCCGGCGCCACGGCGAGATTTCCTCGCGGGCGAGGCGGTGGCGGCGAACCTGGGCGGGCGTGGGCAGCACGTTGACCGCGATGATGCGGTCCACCGCGCCGCGCTCCCGCAGAGCCGAAACCGGCAGCGGCTCGCAGACGCCGCCGTCGATGTATTCGATGCCCTCGCGCTCTACCGGAGAGACCACGCCGGGGATGGCGAGGCTGGCGAGAATGGCCGAGGCGACGTCGCCCTCGTCGATGACGCTGCGCACGTAGCCGTTGAGCTCCGTCGCGACGCAGAGGAAAGGCTTTTCCAGATCGGAGAAAGTCCGGTCGCCGAGGCTGCGGCGCAGGCGGGCGAGGATCTTCGCCCCGTTGACGAAGCCGCGGCGCGGGGGAAAGGCCGGATCGACGAGGCTCCAGAGATGGCGCGGCTCGGAGACGGTGGCGGCGAGGTCGGCCAGCTCGGGGCCGCCGAGACCCGAGGCCCAGAGACCGCCGACGTAGGCCCCCATGCTGGTGCCGGCGACCATATCGACCTCGACGCCGTTCTCCTCGAGCACCTGGATCACGCCGATATGGGCGAGGCCCTTGGCGCCCCCGGAGGAGAGAGCCACCCCGAGGCGGGGGCGGCGGGATCGGCCCGGCCGACCGGCGGGGCCGGGCGGCAGCGGGGTCAGGGAGTTGAAATGAAGGGAGGCGGACATGGTCGTGACTGATCGTCCGGCGACCGGCGGCCCGCCTCCTTTCGGGGGTTTTCAGGGATGGTTTCCGCTACGGCGGAAACTTCCTTCTATGTGTGTCTGTCAGGTATGTTTTTCTGCTGGACTTTCGATACCCTTTGCGAGGCGGGCAGCTTCTCACCGGGGTTTGTATTCGGGGTTTATGAAACAGGGGTTGTTTCGGAAACTTCAGCACCCTCTTTCGAAGGTGCTCGGTAGGTTAGACGAACGATATTTGTTTTCGTTCACCGAAATCGGTTGATTTCGGTCGATTTTGGTTTGTTCGCGTCTTTCGTCGCCGCAAACAGAGTTTCCGGCGAAGCCAAGGAGGCCGGCAGGGCAGGCAAGCGGGCGGAAGCGCCCCGGCGCTTCCCGGCGCTTCCCGGCGGAAGCCCTTCACGGCGCGGGATCGGGCGCGGGCGAGATTTCGACCCAGCGCGTCCTTGTCCCCTCCCCCGTGGACAGCTCCCAGTCCGCCCCCTCGGCGACGGTCCGGCTCGCCTCGAAGCTCGCTCCGTCGGCCGTCTCCCAGGCGTAGGCGACGCGCAGCGGATCCTGCTCGGGCAGCTCGTATTCGAGGTGCATCTCGGCGCGCTTGATGCGGCGGCCTCCGTCGTTGTGGAAACGCACCCGCACCGCCGAGGCGTCCGTCCCCTCGGGCAGCTCCACGCTACCGTAGCAGAAACTCTGCGACCAGCAGTCCGGCGGCTCGGGTTCGCGGCGCTCGATGCGCCAGTCGCGCACCAGCGGCTCCCAGCTCTCTCCGCCGTCGAGCGAGAAGTCGATCCGGTAGACGATGTCGGGGTCGGGCGGGTTGCCCGAGGCGATGTGGGCGGCGGCATGGACGACACGCACCGCTTCGCCCCGCGGCGTGGCCAACGCCAGGGTCGCCTCCTTCGTGTCGAAGGCGCCGTCGACGAGCGCGTTCGCGGCATGGGGTGCGGTGGGACCGGCGGAGACCAGGCCGCGCCCGCCGACCCGGGCCCGCACCCGCGTGACGCCGTCTTGCAGCCTCGGCAGCACCGCGACCGAGGCCTGGCAGACCGTCGTGACGACGAGGTCCGCGTCGGCGAGGGCTTCGGCCCCGGCGCCGAATCTCAGCAGGTAGTGGCGGCGGCCCTTGACCTGGTCGGTCAGGTCGAGTCCGTCGCGGAAGCCGCCCGCATCGTGCCAGCTCCCGCCGCCGTCCACCGAGACCGAGACCGGCATAGACGCCTCGGCGCGCCCCCGCAGAACCAGACCGTTGCGGCAGCCCGGTTCATAGACGCCGAAGGGAGAATCGTCGGGAGTCGTCGCGGCGACGAGGTAGGGCGAATGGAATTCGAAGACGACGAAGTCGGCTCCCTCGTCCACGACGCCCTCGCGGTAGTCGCCGCTGCGGAAATCGGGCCGGTAGGTGTAGACGGCGTTGGCGTAGCGGACCTGTCCGGTGACGTGCGAAGTGCCCTCGCTCGATCCGAACATCGCCTCGGGCTGGTTCACCCACGAGCGCGAGCGCTGCGGTCCGGGGATGCCGCCGGCATTGTAGTTCCGCCCCCAGAAGACGAAGGTGGCGCCGTCCTCCAGTCCCGGCTCGAAGTAGCGGCGCAGCGTCTCGCCGCGGCGCAGATGCACCAGCGGCGGCGGCCCCGCGTAGCCGGGCAGGTATTCGGCGGCATTGTAGG
>SLGN01000343.1 GCA_007123695.1 Verrucomicrobiales bacterium | reverse complement strand
TCGTTCTGCGACTCGACGAGGTCCCGGACCTCGCCGCGCCCGAGTTCGGCGAGAAGGATCTGTTCCTCGAGGCGGCGTGCCGCCAGATCGACCCCCTGCTCGGCGATGCGGAAGTCGAGGCGTTCTTGCTCCAGGGCACGCCATGCCTCGTAAATCTCGAAGCGGGCGCGGTCCATGGCGAGGTCCTCGGCCCGCTCGGCGCGTTCAAGGGCGACGAAGGAGGCGCGGTAGATGTTCCGCTCGGCCTTGCGGTTGAGAGGCAGGCGTACATCCACCTCCCCGGCCCATCTGCGGCGGTTCCAGTTGATTGCGGGCGTGGTGTCGCCCGGATCGCTGGTCGCGTCGTAGTCGAGGGAGACATCGAGGCCGGGAAGAAGCCCGTTGCGCGCCACCGCGACTTTCCGCCGGGCGTCCTCGACGCGGTCGTGGGCGTTGGCGAGATCGGGGCGGGTCACGAGCGCGATCTCGACGGATTCGTCCTTGGTCACGGCGGGCTCCTCGATGGTGAGGCGCTCCAGTTCGCCGTCGTCGAGAATTAGGGAAGCCGCCACGGGGAGACCAAGGGTGATCTTGTAGGCGTCGAGGAGGGATGTGTAGACGCGGATGGTGTCGATCCAGCGGCTCTCGGCCTGGAGCTTGGCCTGGCGGAGCAGGCCGAGTTGGGTCTGGGTGCGCCGGTCCTCCTCGGCGAGGGCTTCCTCGCGTTCGACGTTCTTGACGAAGCCTTGGAAGGCGAGGTAGGCGTTGCGCACGCGGTCGCGGGCGCGGAGGACTTCGTAGTAGCGGCTCACGAGATCGACGATGAAGGCACGCCGGTAGTCGGCGAAATCGCGGAGACGGTAGAGCACGTCGCGTTCTTCCTGGGTGAGGGCCTCCATCGTGACGGTTGCACCGCCTCCTTGGAGAAGGGGCTGCGTCACGGAGACGGCGAGATCGGCACGGTTGAGCGAGCGGTTCCCCGTCATGAAGCGGAGGAAGTCCTGGGTGAAGTCGGTCGAGATTCTTGCGCCGGTGTGGTAGAGCCAGTTGAAGCCGCCGGACTGGGTGCGGGCGAAGGTGTTGGTGGATACGAGGTCGGTCATGCCCGCCTCGAGTTCGGCCTGGCGCGAATCGGTGGCGCGCCTGCCCCTGCCGTCGGCGAAGAAGATAGGCGTGAGCCGGAAGCGTGCCAAGGTGAGGTCGAGGGCGGAGAGAAAGACGCGTTCCTTTTCGGTGAGATATTCGCGAGAATGCCGGATGCCGAAGACAAGAGCCTCGTCGAGCGAGAGGAGGGCCGCCTCGCGCTCGGTGGCCTCGTAGTCGCCGAGGTAGGGGTCGCTCTTTCCGTAGCGCGGCAGGTGCGCGAGATCGGGGTGAAGCGGCGGATCGAGCTCCAGGCTGATGGGCTCGACGTTTTCCACCAGGGGGGTCTTTTCAAAGAGCGCGGTGTAGGTCTCGCGGTCGGCGCGCAGGTGGAAGCGGGCGGGCGAACAGGAGCCCGCCGCCAAGACCGCCAGAAGCATCGTGGCGATCCCTTGGGCCGAACGACCCACCTCCCGTCCCCCCGAGGGGAACGGGCCTTTCTCCAAACGGTCTTTTCGCATTCGTGTGGAATCTCCTTCGGGCATGGCGAGAGCCTTGGCAATGACGCCAATAAGCCATGGACGCGGCGAAAAAATCATCCTGCCGCGCCCCGCCCGTCCCCCCCCAGGGGGGGCGGGGATCAGGGGACTTCCTCGCCGCGCCGGACGCGCTCCCGCCATTCCTGCGGCATGGCGGACACGTCGCTGTCGTCGCCGTAGTTGCGGCCCAGCTCCTCGAGCCGCTTTTTGAGCCGATCGACTTCGGTCGCGTAGACAGGATTTTCGTACTGGCTGCGGAGTTCGCCGGGATCTGCGTCGAGATCGTAGAACTCCCACTCGTCGAACTGGTAGAAGTGGATGAGCTTGAAGCGGTCCGTCCTCACTCCGCGATGGCGCGCCACCATGTGGACGCTGGGATACTCGTAATAGTGGTAGTAGAGCGCGTCGCGCCACCCGTCCGGCCTCTCGCCCCGGAGCAACGGCACTAGGGAGCGGCCCTGGAGGTCGTCGGGCACCGGGACTCCCGCCATTTCGAGAAAGGTCGAGGCGTAGTCGATGTTCTGGACGAGGTCGTAGTTGCGCGATCCTGGCTCGACCACGCCGGGCCACTTGACGATGAGCGGCATCTCCATTGAGGGCTCGTACATCCAGCGCTTGTCGTACCATCCGCGGTCGCCGAGGTAGAAGCCCTGGTCCGAACAGTAGATGACGACGGTGTTGTCGGAGAGGCCAAGCTCTTCGATGGTGTCCACAACCCGGGCGACGCTCTCGTCGACGCCCTTGACGCAGCCGAGGTAGTTGCGCAGGTAGCGCTGGTGTTTCCATCGCACCAGTTCCTCGCCGTAGAGGTCCGCCTCGTGGAATTCCTTGTCCTTGGGTTCGTAGTGGGCCCGCCACGCCTCGAGCTGCGCAGGGGTCATCCGCTTCATGTTCATCCACGCGGACCGGTCCTGCCGCTTCTGCGAGGGTGGTTGGTCGAAGTCGGGGGTCAGGTCGAGGAAGATGTCGTAGTTGAGGTCCATGTGGCGGTCGATTTCCAGCTCCTGGTAGCGCGAGGGCGGTGCCTGGCCCTCGTGCGTGGCGAAAAGGGTCGGGGGCTCGGGGATGAGGACGTCGTCGTAGGCGTCGAGGTGACGCAGGGCCGGCATCCAGTTGCGGTGCGGGGCCTTGTGCTGGATGCGCAGGAGGAAGGGCTTCTCGGGGTCGCGCCGTTCCTTGAGCCATTCGACGGCCATGTCGGTGACGATGTCGGTGCAGTAGCCCTCGACGGTGATCTTGCCGTCGGCGGTGAGAAAGTCGGGATTGTAGTAGAGGCCCTGGCCCGGCAGCACGACCCACTCGTCGTAGCCCTGGGGGCGCCCGTCGAGGTGGTACTTGCCGTAGAGCACGGTCTGGTAGCCGGCCCCTTGGAGCAGCTTGGGAAAGGTCTGCTGGTCCCAGTCGAACTTGTCGCCGTTCTGCTTGAATCCGTTGATGTGGCTGTGCTTGCCCGTCTCGATGACGGCGCGCACGGGGCCGCAGATGGAGTTCGTGCAGAAGCTGCGCTCGAAGACCATGCCTGCGGCGGCGAGCTCGTCGATGTGCGGGGTGGGATTGACGGACTTGAGCCAGCGGTGGTAGGCCCCGATGGCGGTTGGGGAATGGTCGTCGGTGAAGACGAAGACGATGTTGGGCCGATCGGTCCCGGAGGCGGGGGCCGGAGCCAAGATCGCGGAGGCGGCTAGAAGGAGGGCAAAAAGGGAGACGGGGGATCGCATGCCTTGCAATTTGGGCTGCATCGAAGTCGGGGCAAGGAAAAGCTGAAGACGGCGACGCCCGGAGGCGCTTCTCGGGGCGTGGAGGCGTGAATCGCTTGTCGAAACGCGCTGCCGACCGTAATCCGTATCGAAAGCGGCGGGGCGACTCCGCCGCGGACTCGCGGCCCCAGGAACCCGCTCCGTCCCATCTTTCCCTCCGGATGCGCTCCCCCGACAGCGATCGCAAGATCGTCCACATCGACATGGACTGCTTCTACGCCGCCATCGAGCTGCGCGAGCGTCCCGAGCTGGCGGGCAAGCCGGTCGCGGTGGGCGGCTCGAGCGGTCGGGGCGTCCTGACCACCTGCAACTACGAAGCGCGGAAATACGGTTGCCGATCGGCCATGCCGGCCTTCAAGGCGCGCGAGGCCTGCCCCGGCCTCGTCCTGCTGCCGGTCCGCTTCGAACTCTACCGCGCCGAGTCGGCTCGGATCCGGGAGATTTTCGCGCGCTACACCGACCGCATCGAGCCGCTTTCGCTCGACGAAGCCTACCTCGACGTGAGCCACCTCGGATCCGAGGCCGCCTCGGTGGCGTGGGCCATCCGCGAACGCATCCGCGAGGAGCGCGGGCTCACCGCCTCGGCGGGAATCGCGCCGAACAAGTTTCTCGCCAAAATCGCAAGCGACTGGAACAAGCCCGACGGCCAGTTCGAAGTCCGCCCCGGCGAAGTCGAGACCTTCCTCGAGGAGCTGCCCGTGGAGAAAATCTGGGGTGTGGGCCGCGCCACCGCCATCCGCCTCCACGAGGCGGGCATCCGCACCTGCGGCCAGATGCGGACGCGCAGCGAGGTCGAGCTGGTGCGGCGCTTCGGGAAGTTCGGGAGCACCCTGCACCGGCTCTGTCCCGGCAT
>SLGN01000303.1 GCA_007123695.1 Verrucomicrobiales bacterium | reverse complement strand
GGGTGCCGTCGCGGCGCAGCAGGATGGAGACGGTGCGGTTCTGCTGGCCGCCGGTGAAGTAGAAGCCGCCGCATTCCCGGATCTTCGCCGCGAGTTCGGCGTCGTCGGCGTCGGCGCCGCCCGCGTCGGGGGAGACGCCTACGGGGAGGAAGATTGCGGCACCGGCACCTCTCTCCCGGTTGAGCCTCTCCGCGAACGGCTCGCCCGTCGCCTTCGGATCCTCGCTGGCGGTCGAGACGATTCCGATGGGTCGTCCCTCGAGCCGACCGGCCAGCATTTCGTCCCAGACTTCTTCTTCGGCCGAGGAAATGCCTCCGCCGCCTGCGAGCAGGGGGCCATCGGCGAGCGCCGTCGCGCCGTTCCCAAACGAGAGGGCGCAGAGCGCAATCAGGACGGCGGGGTGGGGGAAGGGGAGCGGCTTCATGGTGCTGGGGGGGGCTAGCAAAATTTTCGGGCAGAAAATGGAGGCACTGCAGGCGGGTAGGCGGGCATCGGAAGGACCCCTGGAGGGGCGAACGCTCGGCAGCGCCAGGGCTCAAATGCCGAAGCCGACCATGGCGTCGGCGGCGTCGAGCCCGGCGATGTCCTCCAGCGTGGTGGTGCGCAGTTTTCTGTTGGTGGCGTCTTCCGCTGCGCCGAGGCAGCGCCGCAGCCCGGTGCCGCCGGGAAAGTCGGGGTAGCCCTCTGCGTCGAGCAGCCGGAGCAGTCCGCCGTCGACGGCCTCGACCACATCGGCCACGGTGATGAGCCTGCCTTCCCGCCCGAGGCGGTAGCCGCCGCCGACGCCGCGTTTCGCCTTGAGCATTCCGGCCCGTTTCAGCAGGTGCAGGATCTGCTCGAGGAACTTGATCGGAATGCGTCCGGCTTCGGCGAGCTCCTGCGCCTGCAAAGTGCGGTCGGGCGGCAGGGTCGCGAGGATGGCCATGGCGCGCAGGGCGTAGTCGGCTTTCTTCGAAATCTGCATCGAGGGAATCAGTCGGGGTAGGAAAAGAGTTCGTCGAGGGCGAAGCGGCGCGGCGCTTCTCCTTCGGCAGTGCGGGAGGCGACCACCGATTCCAGCGCGGCCTGGATCTTGCGCCGGATCTTTGGAGTGATGTATCGGCCGCGGCGGCCCTTCTGCACCTGCTTGTGGGTGAGCTGGGCGGTGCTCGCCGAGACGAGGTCGTGGTTTTCGATGCCGAGCTCGCGGAGGAGACCGTCGAGGGGCTGGGGGCCGAAATCGCGATCGGGAGGGGCGTCCATCGAGAGCTTGCGGGGCAGGAACTTGCGCCTTGTCATGGCGCGTCCCATCCGCTAAGCGTTTCCCAATCCCATGACAACCCGAATTTTGCTCTCCACCACCAGCTATCAGGACACGCCCGGCCCGCACCATGCTCTGCTCGAGTCGCAGGGCTTCGAAATCGCGCGGGAGCGGGGTCCGCTGCCCGAGTCGGACATGCTCGCGATCGCGGGCGAGTTCGACGCCTTCCTCTGCGGCGACGACGCCATCACCCGCGCCGTGATCGACAAGTCGCTGCCGCGTCTCAAGGTGATCAGCAAATACGGCATTGGGCTCGACAAGATCGATGTGGCCTACGCCACCGAGCGCAAGCTCGCGGTGCTCAACACCCCCGGGGTGAACCACACCACCGTGGCCGAGCACACCTTCGGACTGCTGCTCGGGATCACGAAGAAGATCATCGAGAACGCCGCCGACGTCTCCGCCGGGAAATGGGTCGCGGGCTGGAAAAAGCCGGTCGGGCACGAGATCCTCGGCAGTACCATGGGCATCATCGGGCTGGGGCGCATCGGAAAGGAAGTCGCCACCCGGGCGAAGGCTTTCGGGATGTCGGTGATCGCCTACGATCCGTATTTCGACGAAGCCTTCGCCGCCGAGCACGGAGTGCGCCGCTGCGAATCGATGGACGAGGTGCTGCTCGGCGCGAACGTCGTCAGCCTGCACTGCTTTCTCGACGAAACGACCCGCGGCATGATCAACCGCGCCAAAATCGCCGAAATGAAGGACGGCGCCGTGGTGCTGAACTGCGCACGCGGCGAGCTCGTCGAGACGGCGGACATCCGCGAGGCGCTCGACAGCGGCAAGCTGGGCGGCTACGGAGCCGACGTGCTCGACGAGGAGCCGCCCGCAGCCGGCCATCCGCTCTTCGACGCGCCCAATTGCGTCGTCACCAGCCACATCGCCTCGCGCACCTACGAAAGCGTGGAGCGCCAGGCCCTGCGGGCGACGCACAACCTCATCAACTTCCTCGAGGGAGACCCGGACTACATTCAGGCGAATCGATTCTGACGGTGTTTTGATCTGCGACTGAGTCGCTATTTCGGAACGAGCCGAGGTTATTGGATGCGTCTCCAACTTGCCTATGACATGGATCGAACGCTTCGGGCCAAGGGGGCTGAGATTGATCGAAGTGTCCACGCAGCAGCAGGGTAGGGCATCGGGGCATCGGAGTTGAAGCGGGCTTCTTGGCAAGTGCGGAGCTTTGCGCTAGGTTCGCCGGAGCCGCATGACCGTGCCTCCGCCAAGACCGACGGCCGTCGGGGTCGCCGCGATTTGCCTCGCCGCAACGACTTTCGCTCTGGGAGCCGTGTTGCTCTCGGGTGCCGTTCTCGCGGTCTCCGCAGCGGCGGCGTTCCTGGTCGTCGCCTGCCGCTACGCCGCCGCGCGACATCTCGGCGACTTCGCGGTGGAGCGCAGCCTGCCGAGGCGGGCGCGGGCGGGCGAGAGCTTCCCGTTGGAAACCCGTCTCGATCCGGGCCGACGCTTCCCGGCCGGGGCGGAACTCCGCTTCACCGATCCGCTCGCGCCGGCGGTGCGGGGGCGGCGCATCGAGACGGCGCCCGGCGCCCCGACCGCGCTGCGCTGCACCGGGCTGGCCCACCGTCGCGGACATTTGCCCCGGCAGCGCTGGGCCCTCGCCTCGACCTGGCCGCTCGGGCTTTTCCTGACGGAGCGGCAAGGAGAATTCCGCGACGACCATTCGACCCTGGTGCTGCCGAAGCCATGGATGCCGCCGCGCCTGCGGAGCCGCCTCGAGCGCCTTTCCGAAGAATCCGCCGACCAGCCTTTCGAGTCGTCGGATCCTCTCGCCGAGTTCCGCCTGCTGCGCGAGTTCCGGCCGGGCGATCCGGTGCGGGGCCTGCATTGGCCCGCGAGCCTGCGCAGCGGTCGCCTCCAGTTCGCCGAGACCGAGCCGCCCCGTCCCCGTCCGCCGCGCTGCGGCCTTTTCCTCCACTCCTACGAAGCGCCCGGCACGGTCATCGTGCCCGAGGCGTGGGAGCGCATCCTGAGGGTCGCCGCCGGGTTGATCTCGCATTTCCGCCACGAAGGCGCCACGCTCGTGCTGTCGTTGGAGGCGGGCAAGGTGGCGAGGCTGCGCGAGCCCGGTGATTTCGTCGAGGCGCTCGATGACCTCGCTCTGTTACGAAGGCGACCGTCGTCTTGCCTCGCCGCGATCTTCTCGCGCCACGACGGGGCTGGGGAATCCGGCAAGGACGTCTTCGCCGGCTGCGACGAGGTCTTCGTGCTCGGCGACAGCGCGCTCGCCGATTGGGAAACGGCGGCCCGCGAACGCTTTCCGCGCTGCACCTGCTACGACTCCAAGAACCTATCGACCCGCCCGGCGCCGGGGCTGCGTCTCCGTTCCCGGGCCGCCATCGCATAATGAACGCCGCCGCAACCGCTCTTTTCGCCCCCTTGGCGGCAGCCCTCGCCGGCTGGATGCTCTCGGGCTCGCCTCTGCCCATGGCCCTGAGCATCGCGCTGCTCGTGGCGGCGATGTTCGCGAGGCCCTTTTTGCGGGGACGTTCTCCCGGAGGCGGGGTCGGCGATTTCGGCTGTCGTCTCCTCGCTACGGTCCTGGTGGGCGCGGCCCTGCTCGTGGAGATGCGGCTTTTCCAAAGAGGCGAGGCTTTCGCCATGCGGGCGGACATCCCCTACGCCTTCCACTGGGGCATCGCGGCGCTCTGGTGGGCGGGGGTGGACGGGATTTTGCGGTCGCGAACCCGCGCCGCGGCGGAGACGGAGGACGGGACGAACCTCGTCGGGATCGTCGGCGGGCTGCTCGTGCTGGGCGCCTCGGCCGGAACGGTGCTCTACGATTTCGGCCCTTGGGCGGTGCATCCCGTCGCGGCGCTGCCCCTGGCCTTCTGGACGGTGCGCTCGCTGCAGCCGGGGCGCGCGCTGCGTTCATCCCTCCTCTTCGGAGCGGTGCCCTTGGCCTTGGCCGCGACCGGGATCGTCCTGTCCGTCTCGGCCGGAACCGACCGCGTGCGCTTGTTTCTCGATCCGCTCGAAGACGGCCCGCTCGACGACTTCGAGACCGGCGCCCTCGCCTCCGACAGCAGCGGTCCCCTCGGCGACGATTCCTCGCGCCGTCTCCCCCGCGAGGCGAACGTGAGCTTCCAAAACCGCATCCTCGTCTGGGTGCGGACCCATTCTCCCGATCTCTTCCGCGCGTGGTCGAGCACGCCTCTCTACCTGCGCACCTCGACCCTCGCCCATTTCGATAGCGACGAGGTCCTCTCGCCGCTGCGGAGCGGGCTCTGGCTCTACGACATCGACGACGGCGAGGAAGACCACGTCATCCGCCTGCGGCCCGAAGCCGTCGCCGACGGGCGGGGCGCCCAGGCCCTTCACACCTACTACCTGGGTCGGGATTCCGCCAACCACCTGCCCCTCGTCGGCAGCGCGAACGCGATCTACGCGGCGGCCGTCTACGAGTTCGCGGACGACTGGTACCAGCTTTCCCCCGCCGACGGGATCGATCGGATCCGCTACACCGCCGTCGCGCCGGCGGCTCCCATCGCCAAGATCCGGGCGGCGGACTTGAACGAGCCGCGGGTCGGCGAGACTTTCGACGTCTACTTGCAGATGCCCGACTCGCCCCTGGCGGCGCGGGTCGCCGCGCTCTGCCGCAGCCTCGATCCGGCCGAACCTCTCGGAGAGATCCGCCGGGTCCTCGGGGAAAGGACCACCTATTCCCTGCGCTTCTCCACGCCCGAGGACTCCAGTCCGATGGCCGAGTTTCTCTTCGGATCGGGGAAAGGCCATTGCGAGCACTATGCTGCGGCCACGGTGCTGATGCTGCGTGCGCTCGGCATTCCCTCGCGCGTCGCCTACGGCTACGCGGGCGGGCTCGCCGACCGCAGCCAGGCCATCCTCGCCTTCCGCGACAGCGATTTCCACGCCTGGGCCGAGGTCTTGACGCCGCGGAACGAGTGGAAAGTCTTCGACACGACCCCGCGCGTCGCGGCGGCGGCGCAGCGCATCCCCGGGGCGAAATCGCTGCCCCTCGTGGACGACGGACACTACGAGGACTTCTCGGAGTTCGACCCCGCCGCCCTCGTCGAGCGGAGCTTTTGGTCGTACTGGCTCGCCGATTTCGGCTATTTTCTCTCGCGGCATTTCTTCCTCGTCACGGTCTGCGGGATGCTGCTGCTTGCGGCGCTGTGGCGGTGGTTGGGCCGGGGAGACGGCTCCGCCGCGCAGGCGGCGGCGGGGGATGAAGGCGGCCTCGGCACGGGCTCGGCGCTGCCCGCCTTCCTCGTCGAACTCGAATCGCTCGCCGCCTCCGCCGGACTGCGGCGTCGCCCCGGCCACACCTGGCGCGAGTTGCTCGCCCAGCTCGGCGCCGCCGGCGCCGCCACCGAAGGCATGCGCGAGGCGGTCGCCTACCACTACGCCACCGCCTACGGAGGCGCGCCCCGATCCGAATCCGAGGAAGAGCGGCTCGCCGCTGCGCTGCGGCAAGGGCGAGCCGGTGCCAACGCCGCCGCCGAAGATTGACAACGCCGCCCGTGGCGCTCTTGTTCCCGACCCTCTTTGCTCCATGACCGAACCCCCTTGGCTCGACTCCGCCCGCGGCTACCTCGACCTCCGCATGTACGAGGAGGCGTGGACCGAACTCGACAGCCTGCCCGAAGAACGGGCCGCCGACCCGGCGGTCCGCGAGATGCGCATCTCGATCCGTCTCGACCAGGGCCGGATCGAGGAGGCGCTCGCGCTCTGCGCCATCCTCTCCAGCCTCCATCCCGAAAACCATGCCGGCTACGTGCAGGGGGCCTATTGCCTGCACGCTCTCGGCCGCACCGAGGACGCCATCGAACACCTCCAATCCGGCCCCGAGACCCTGCGCGACGAGCCGGTCTACTTCTACAACCTCGCCTGCTACGAACTCGCCCTCGGCAAGCACCAGGCCGCGCTCGCCTGGTTGCGCCATTCCTTCGAAATGGACCGGGCCTTTCGGGCGCGGGCCCTCGCCGATCCCGACCTCGAGCCGATTCGCGGGGAGATCTGACGCCGCCTCGCCCCAACGCTGCATGAAGGAAGCCCTCGAGGAACGCTTTCAACGCAACTTTGCCGAATTCGGCGAACTCGGCGCCTCGGTCTCGGTGTGGAAGGACGGGAACGAAATCGTCTCCCTGCACCACGGCTGGAAAGATCCCCGGCGGGAGCAGGCCTGGGCTGCGGACACCCTCGTCCCGGTGTGGTCGGCGACGAAAGGCCCGGCCGCGATCGCCTTTCTGCTCGCCCTCGAGGGAGCCGGACTCTCCCCCCATGATCCCGTCGAGACCGTCTGGCCGGAACTGCTCGCGGCGCGCGGCGGAGGCCTCAGCTTCGCGCAACTGCTGTCGCACCAGGCGGGGCTGCCGGCCCTGTCCGGCGAGAACCGTCCCCACGTCCTGTCCCACGCCGAGGTCGTCGCGGCCCTGGAGCGCCAGCCCCCTTGGTGGACGCCGGGCGAGGGCCACGGCTACCATCCCCGCACCATCGGCTATCTGCTCGACGAAGTGGTGCGCCGGGTTGCGGGCATGTCCCTCGGTCGCTTTTGGAACACGCGGCTCGCCGAGACGCTCGGGCTCGATCTCTGGATCGGCGACCTGCCCGCCCGCGTCCTCGACCGTCTCGCCACGATGGTGCCGCCGAAGGTGCAGCGTCCCACCGAGGAGGAACTGCCTTTCTACCGCGAGCTGGGCCGGGCCGATTCCCTGGCTCTCGCCGCCTTCGCGTCTCCCTCGGGGATGCGGGGCCTCGGAGAAATCAACCGCCTCGAATACCTCCAGGCGGGCCTGCCGGCCTTCGGCGGGGTGGCCACGGCGAGGGCCCTCGCGAAGTTCTACCAGATCCTGGCGCGCGACGGCGAACTCGACGGCGTGCAAGTGCTGCCGACCCGGGCGGTGCGGCTCGCGGCGACGCCGCAAGTCAGCGGCAAGGACCGCACCCTCCTTCTGGAAACGAGCTTCACCGGCGGATTCAAGACCGATCCGCTCGACCGCGCCGGACGCAAGACCCGCTCGCTTTTTGGCCCCTCCTTGAAGGCCTTCGGGCAGCCCGGCGCCGGAGGCAGCCACGCCTTCGCCGATCCCGAGAGCGGACTTTCCTTCGCCTACGTGATGAACCAGATGGAGACCGGCATCCTGCCGAACCGCAAGTCGCTCGACCTCGTCGAGCTGGTCTACGCGTAGGGGGTGCCCGCGGGCGGTCCTGATCCGCGTTCGTTCAGGACGCCTTGCCGGGACGCTGCCGGCCTTTGCCGAGCCGGTATTCGACCTTTTCCTCGGCCACCGCCAGCAGGGTCTTGCGGTCGAGCGGAGAGTCTTCGTAGCGAGCTCCGCCCCTCTTCGCCGCCGGGGGCGTCTGGCGCAGCCAGGCGGCGGTTTTCTCCACCGTCGCGACGGTGTTCTTCATCAGTTCGCACTCCCACACCACGCGGACGCGCCAGCCCAGTTTTCCGAGCTGCCTCCGGTTGCGGCGGTCGCGGGCGACGTTGCGGTCGAATTTCTCCTGCCAAAAGGCGGCGTTGCTCTTCGGGACGCTGGCCGCGCGGCAGTTCCGGTGCCGGTGCCAGAAGCAGCCGTGGACGAAGACGACCGCACCGTATTTCGGGAACACGAGATCGGGTCGCCCCGGCAGGGACTTGTCGCGCAGGCGGAAGCGGAAGCCGAGCCGGTGGAGTCCGCTGCGCAGCACCCACTCCGGCTTGGTGTCCTCGCTGCGGATGCGGGACATGAGCCAGGAACGATGTTCTGGGGAGAGGGAGTCGGCCATCGTCTCGGAACAGAGACCCATGCCCGGGATCGCGGAGAACTCAAGAAACGGCGTCGCGTTTTCTGGTCGGCAGGCGCGGAAAGGAACACGCGCCCCGCTTGTTCTTTCCTGTGGAAATGCGGGAGTGGTGTCCCTACATTCCAACCATGAGATCACTGCTGCGGATCTGGGCTCTTTTTCTCTTTGTCTGTGTTCTAGCCCCATTGCTTTCGGCAGCGGCAGGCGATGCGGTTTCCATTGCGATCTACCGTGGGCCGGGCGTCGGCGGAGCGGGGCCCGAAGAGCTCAAAAAGACCTTCGACGCCGAGCCCGAGCGATTTTCCGCCCGCTTCGTCGGTCCCGAGGAAGTGAAGGAGGGCATGCTCGCCGAGATCGATGTCGTCGTCTTCCCAGGGGGCAGCGGCAGCAAGCAGGCCGAGGGGCTCGGCGAGGAGGGGCGCGAGATCGTGCGAAGCTTCGTCGCGGGAGGTGGCGGCTACGTCGGGATCTGCGCGGGCTGCTATCTCGCCTGCGAGAACTACTCGTGGTCGCTCAAGATCCTCGACGCCAAAACGAAGTCCTCGAAGTGGCGCCGGGGACGCAAGGAGCTGGAGCTGGGCGTTGCCGAGGGGGCGGGGGAGAGGCTCGGACTTTCCGAAGCTTCCTTCGTCGTCAAGTATGCCAATGGGCCGATCCTGGAGCCTTCGGGTTCGCCCGATTTGCCGGCCTACACCGTCCTCGCCGTCTTCAACGAGGAGGTCGCCGAAAACGGCACGCCCGAGGGCATCCAGACGGGCAGCCCGGCGATCGTCGCGGCGCCTTTCGGGAAAGGCCGGGTCGTCGGGATCAGCCCGCATCCCGAACAGAGCGAAAGCTATCGGGGCGTCGTCACGAGGCTCCTGCTCTGGGCGGCGGGCCGCGAGGCGGGCGAGACCGGGGACGAGGGGGGCGGCACGAGATGAAAGGGAGTCGTCCTCTCGATTTCCGCTGTCCCACCTGCGGCGAGTCGCTTTCTCCGAACGCGAGGTCGTGCGGACGCTGCGGGGCTCGCCGCGACGGGTCCGACTGGGTCGCCCCCTCGACCTACGACGGGCTCGACCTCGGGGACGGGGACGGGGAGGACTTCGACTACGACGACTTTCTCCGCCGCGAATTCGGCCACGACGGTCGCGGCGGGAACTGGTTCACCCGCATGACGCCGAAGGAGCGCTTCTGGTGGGTCGTCGCCGTGATCGTGCTCGCGGCCTTCGCGGCCTTGGCGTTGGGTCGGTGGTGAGCGGTCAGCCACGACGACCTTCACTCCCCCGCGATCTCGCCGGCGACGAGGTCCTCGTAGCTCTGGCGCTTGCGGATGACAGTGGCGGAGCCGCCGGAGACGAGGATCTCGGCGGGCAGCGGGCGCGAGTTGTAGTTCGAGGCCATCACGAAGCCGTAGGCCCCCGCGCTGAGCAGGGCGATGCGGTCGCCGGCGTCGAGGGCGGGCAGCTCGCGGTCCTGCGCGAAGAAGTCGCCGCTCTCGCAGACGGGCCCGACGATGTCGACGACCTCGCTGCGACCGGGCTCGGGCTGGCGGAGCGGGGCGATCTCGTGGTGGCCTTCGTAGAGGGCGGGCCGGATCAGGTCGTTCATCGCCGCATCGACGATCTTGAAGGTCTTGGCGGTGCCGCGCTTTTCGTAGAGCACTTCGGTGAGGAGGACGCCGGCGTTGCCCACCATGAAGCGGCCCGGCTCGAGAACGATGCGCAGGCCGAGGGGCTTCAGCAAGGGCACGAGGTGGCCCGCGTACTCCTCGATCGTGAGGGGCTTCTCGTCCTTGTCGATCCACCAGTCGGGCCCGCCGCTCTCGAGGCTGTCCTCGTAGACGATGCCGATGCCGCCGCCGATGGAGAAGAACTCGATGCCGTAGAGCGACTTCAGCTCCTCGACGAGGGGCAGCACCTTCTCGACGGCTTCGACGAAGGGCGTCACCGAGGTCAGTTGCGAGCCGATGTGCATCTGGAGCCCGCGGATGTTCAGGTTCGGCAGCGCCGCGGCCCGGGCGTAGGCCTCGCGGATCGAGGCGAAGTCGATGCCGAACTTGTTCTCGCTCTTGCCGGTGGAGATGTACTTGTGCGTCTTCGCATCGACGTTGGGGTTCACCCGCAGGGCGATGGGGGCGACCATGTCGAGTTCTCCGGCCACTTTGCTGATGAACGCGACCTCGGCCTCGCTCTCGGCGTTGAAGGAGTAGATGCCCTTGCGCAGGCCCATCTCGATCTCGGCGCGGGTCTTGCCGACCCCGGCGAAGGTGCACTTGCCAGGATCGCCGCCGGCCTTCTCGACCCGGTAGAGCTCACCGCCCGAGACGATGTCGAAGCCCGCACCCTCCTTGGCGAGCAGGTTCAGCACGGCGAGGTTCGAGTTCGCCTTGGTCGCGTAGCAGACGAGGCAGTCGAGCTCGGCCCCCATCGCGGCGGAGAGGCGGCGGTAGTGGTCGAGGATCGTGCCGGCGCTGTAGACGTAGAGGGGCGTGCCGTGCTCCTCGGCGAGGGCGGCGAGATCGACGCCCTCGCAATGGAGCGTGCCGTTCTGGTAGTGGAAGGAGTGCATGGGGGCGGAAGATACGGAAGAAACGATGGCGGGCAAGGGCGAGGACGAACGGATCCTCGCGGAAGCCCGGGGTGCTTCGCGGGAATCATCCCTGCAAAATGAAAAGTTTGTTTTGAATTTGCAGGGATGGCAACGAGACCTCGCTGCCTTGAGCGGATGCCGGGAACAGGACTCGAACCTGCACGCCTTTCGGCACTTGATCCTAAGTCAAGCGTGTCTACCAATTCCACCATCCCGGCAGGGGCTCCGCGTCCGTTGGGTGCGGGCGGGAACGGTCGCGCGGTGCTGGCGTCCGGCGAGACCGGTCCCGATGCCGGAACCCTACCCCAAGCGGCGTCGAAGACAACTTCGAAGAGCCCGCGTTCGGAGGAGCGGGAGGCGGTGTCGCTCCATCTCTTCGTCTCTGCGGGGCGGCATTTCAGGCCTCGGCACCCGGCTTGCGGCAGGCGTCGCAGTATTCCTCGCCGTCGGCCGCGATGCGGAACTCGGCCTGCGGATGGGTCTTCTCGGTGGCGCCGCAGGTCTTGCAGACGTGGAAGGCGTCGCCCGCATCCATCTCGCTCTGGAAGCGGTGCCGCCGCACCTTGGCCTTCGATTCGCGGCGGAAGGATTCGACCAAGCCGGGCGCGAAGGCAAGGAAGTAGGGGAGCAGGCCGGCCCCCACGATGGCTCCGACGAGGAAGGGGGCCGAGCTGCTCAGGACCATGCCGAGGAGGAGCAGGGCGGAGGCCCAGCCGATCCACTTCGCCTTGATCGGGATGATGCCGAGCAGGTGGATGGTCTGCTCGGGATAGATCGTGGCGAAGGCGAACAGGAGCGAGGAGTAGAGAATCGGATTGAAGAGGAATCCGGCGCCGTCGGTGTAGGGGAGCAGACCGACGAGGGCGAGGGCGGCGACCGTGGCGAAGACGTAGACGTTGAGCCGGAAGCTGTCCCATTCGGTCTCGAGCCCTTCGTTGATGAAGAAAAGGAAGAAGGTCGCAAAGATGATGAACAGCAGGCTTTTCGACATCGGGTAGAAGACCCACGAGACGATCCGCCAGATCTCCCCGCCGAGGATCGCGCCGCGGTCGAAGCTGACCCAATTGACGAGTTCGGGCGAGAGCATGGAGAGAAACCAGCTCAAGGCCTGGAAGATCGCGATCCAGCGCACGATGCGCGGCAGCGCGAGCGAGCCGAAGCGGAGCTCGAGGCGGTCGAGGATGCGGTTGCCGGTTTCACGGATCATGGCGGGGAAGTTGCAGGGGCTCGCGGGGGAATTCAAACGCAATCGGTCCGGAGGGCTCCGGATTCGAAGCCGCTCCCGCGTGCCTTGGCAGGATACGGAGGGCGCGGCGGATTGCGGGCCACGGGTCGCTGGCGCGATTCTTTTTTCCCCGCATGAGCCGAGAGTCGGCTAGCTTGGCGGCATCGCCGCCCTACGGAGGATCCCCCTGCTCCCGTCCTTTCTCTGCCTCGACGCGCCGCTGGTCGCCTTGGGGTGGGCTCTCCTGCTTGCCCGCGAGGCCGGGGTCGAAGCACGCCCGGCAGAGCTGTCGGCTCTCTTTCTCGGCGTCTGGACCGTCTACCTCGGCGACAGGATCCTCGACGCGGCGCGGCGGCGAGGAGAGCCGGGACTGCCCGCCCGCCAAGTCTGGGGCGCGCGGCATCGGTCGCTGCTGCAATGGCTCGCCGCGCTCGCCTGCGGCGGTGCCGTTGTCGGCGCGCTGCCGCATCTCGGCGGGGAGACGGTGCGGACGGGTGCGGCGGTGGCCTTGGCGACGGGCCTCTACTTTTTCGCCTTCCGCCGACCTCGCGGAGATCCGTCTCGGACGCCGAGCCTCTCGCTGCCGGCGAAGGAGTTCGCCATCGGTACGGTATTCGCCGCCGGCGTTTCGGTCGCTGCCGTGGCGGGACGGATCGCCGATCTTCCGTGGGCGTGGACGGCGGGCATGGCGCTCCTTTTTTCCGGAAACTGCCTCCTCGTCGCCCGCTCCGAGCAGGACTCCGACACGCGAGGCGACGCCGCTGCCTACTACGCCCGGCCCGGCGCTTTGCCCTTTCTGCCCGAATTCGTGTTCGGTCTCGCCGTGACCATCGGGGTGGCGCTTGCTCTCGCCGCTGCCTCGCCGGCGGCGTGGGCGCTGGTCCTCTCCGGCGGGGCCAGTCTGGTTCTGGCGCGGCGGCGCAAGGCGGAGCAGGCGGCGGCGGATGCCGTCCTCCTCGTACCATGGCTCTTTCTCCTCCTTGCGTGAGCCACGGCGACGGTGCGGTTGACTCCGCCGCGAAAGCGCGTTTCGCTCCGTCATGTCCGTTCCTCCCCCCGTCGAAACCTTTCCGGCCCTCGCTGCGGTCCGGGGCCTCCGGCATGGATTTGTCCTGCGCATTCCGGGAATGGACCTCGATTGCGGACGCGAAGAGGCGCTCGCGCGTCTCGCGCCGGTGCATCGCGAGATTCTCTCCGGGCTGGGGGTGGATCCGGAATGGATCGCCACAGGCGAGCAAGTCCACGGGCGCGAGGTCGCCGCAATCGACGGGGGGGCGGCGAGAACCCATTTCCCCGACACCGACGGGCTCGTCACCGCGACTCCGGGGCAGTTTCTCGGGGTGTGGGTCGCCGATTGCGCCGCGGTCTATTTGGTCGATCCGCGCCGCCGGGTCTGCGGCATCGTCCATTCGGGCAAGAAAGGCAGCGAACTCGGAATCGCCACCGCCGCCATCGCCGCCATGGCCGAGCGCTACGGGAGCGATCCCGCCGACCTCGTCGTGCAGATTGCTCCGTGCATCCGCCCGCCCGCCTACGAAACCGACTTCGCCGCGCGGATTGTCGCGGACTGCCTTGCTGCCGGAGTCCCCGCGCATCAGGTCCACGACTGCGGGGCATGCACGGGATCGGATCTGTCTCGCTACTACAGCTATCGCGTGGAGAAAGGCCGCACCGGGCGGATGTTCGCCTGGATCGGATGGGATCGCGATGCGGGCGAGGGAGTCCCCGGACCCGACGATTTCCACGAGGTCGAGGCCCCGGCGAAGACCAATCTCCGGCTTCGGCTCCTCGGGAAGCGCGCCGACGGCTACCACGAGATCGAGACCCGCATGGTCGCGCTGGAGCTCGCCGACCGGCTCCGCCTGCGGCGCCGCGACGATGGACGGGTGCTTTTGCGCTGCTCCGATCCCTCCCTGCCCACCGGCGAGGAAAACCTCGTCATGCGGGCCGTGCGCGCCCTCGAGCGGCGCTGCGGACGGTCTTTCGGCGCCGAGTTTTTTCTGGAAAAGCGCATTCCCCACGGAGCCGGACTCGGCGGGGGCAGCAGCGACGCGGCGGCTGTCCTGCGAGCCCTCGACTCCGTCGAAGGACTCGGGATGTCGAGCGACGAACTCGCCTCGGTCGGCGCCGAGGTGGGATCCGACGTGCCCTTTTTTGTTTATGGGAGGGCCTGCGACTGCCGGGGCCGGGGCGAGATTGTGGAGCCGTTGCCCGAGTCGGAGGCCCCGCCGTCGCTGCCGGTGTTCCTCTGCAAGCCCACCTTCGGCATCTCCGCAGCTTCGGCCTACCGCGGCTACGCCGAATCCGTCGAACACGCGGGCTTCGACTACGCTCCGCAGGCGGAACCCTGGGGCGAGATGGTCAACGACCTGGAGCGGCCCGTCTTCGCCAAGTTCCCCATCCTCGGAGAAATGAAGGGTTGGCTCCGCTCTCGTCCCGAGGTCCGCGCCGCGCTCCTCTCGGGTTCGGGCTCGACCATGCTGGCGGTGCTGGACGAGGGCGCCGACCCTGCCCCTCTCGCCGCCGCCGCTGCCGAACGATACGGCGAGGGACTCTGGACCTGGGCTGGCCGCACCCTGGCGAGCGGCGGTGCCTGATGCACGGCGCGGGCCGATGCGCGGAACTCATTCCATCGCTTCTCCGGCATCGGCGGAGCGCTGTTTCAGATCCCGCAGCGAGCGTAGGTCGCCGAAGTCCGCACCGTGCATGCGGCGCGCTCCGCTTTTGCGCTTCGGCCCCGTGCGCCCTTCGGCCTTCAGCTGGACGAAGACCCCGTTCACAAACGCCGCCGACCCGATCACCGCCCCGTCGCTAAAGTAGCGAACCTTTCGCCGCAAAGCCGCCGCCAGCGGCATCGCTCCGCCC
>SLGN01000315.1 GCA_007123695.1 Verrucomicrobiales bacterium | reverse complement strand
GGGCGTCTCGGCCTCGACCGGGGCCGAGGACTCCTCGCCGACGTTCGTGTAGCCATCGGCGCGGATACCTCCGCTGGCGAGGGTGCTGGTGCGGGCGAGGCGGGGCACCTCATCGGTCGAGGCGAACTTCGCGCCGAGATCGAGTTCGACCTCGAGGGAGGTCTTGCGGTAGGGGAGGTAGCGGGGGTAGGAGAGCCAGAGCTGGCCGAGGGCGTCGCGCCGGTCGCCGGGGGCGCCGAAGTTCAGGGAGAGATGGCGGACCGGAGTGCTCGCCCCGACCGCGCTGAAGACGCTCCAGGGCCGCCGCGTCTCGCGGGGCTCGAGCACGATGGTGGCCTCGAGCGAAAACTGGCAGACGCAGCCGGCGCCGGCTTCGGGGATCATGACGAGGCCGTTGGCGGGGATGGCGTTGATCCAGCAGCCGAGCCGGTGCCCGGAGAAGTGCCGGATGCCGTCGTCCTCGAAAAGGTTGGCGAAGCCGGTGAAGCCCGAGCGGAAAAGGAGCAGCCCGGAGTCGCTGGAGGTCACCATGCCGCAGTGGTGGCCCGTCCGCATCATCGTCCACGGTTCCTCGGCTCCGGTCACGGGATGGACGCGGGTGATTTGGTCGCCCGTCTCGAGGTCGAACATCCACGGCTCGGCGAGGACCTTGTCGGCGACCACGATGGGCCGGTGCAGGTAGTTGGCGTCGGTGCCCCAGAGCTTGTAGCCGTCCTCCGCCGAAAGGGCCACGATGCGGCGGCGCTTGAACTCCCCGTCCATGAACTGCTGCCAGTAGTGGCCGTTGGCGTTTGCCCCGCAGAGGATGAGCTTGCCGTCGGCGTACATCATCGTGAGCCTGCCGCCGCCGGTCCCGATGTCGCTGCAGTCGGTCACGTCGACGGCGCTCTCCCAGAGCTTTTTCCCGCTGCGCGCGTCGAGAGCCACGGCCATGCGCAGGTCGGCCTCCTTGAGGCGGGCTTCGGCGAGCTCGCGCTCTTCGCCGGAGAGGGAGGCGAGCCGAGACTTGTCCTCGGCGAGCAGTTCCTCGCGCTGCCCCGGGGTGAGCGAGCTGTCGATGAAGCAGATCTTGTCGTCACCGATCGCGATGGTGTGGTGGGATATGTTCTGGCCCTGATAGGACCAGAGGTGTTCGCCGCTGGCGATGTCGATGGCGAAGATCGCGTCGGTGGATTCGTCGGTGACACGTCCGCGGCGGCGCTGGCGCTCCTCGATCTCCTTGCGGACGGTCGCGGTGCCGAAGAGGATGCCATCGTGGATGGCGACGTAGCCCCATTCGTGTTCTCCCCCGGATGCGTTCTCCGGCAGCGAGTGCGTCGCGAGGCGCTCCCCGGTGGCTTGGTCAAGCTGGTAGCAGAGGTCGCCGTGGAAATGGAAGAGGCTGCCCTCTCCGGCGGCGAGGTTTCCAGGATTTTGGTTTTGGAAAACCCCGGTGCGGACGGCTTCGGGGTTCTCCTCGGTCCAGAGATGAACCCCGTTGTAGGCGTCGTAGGCGAGGATGGACCACTCGCCCTGGACGAAGAGCCGTCCATCGACGGCGAGGGGGCCCACCGCGCCCTCGTGCCGGTTGACGGACTGGTCGGCGCCGGGATCGCCGTACCAAAGCACGCCGAGATCTCCGCCCACTCGGGTCTCGCGGCTCACCGCGCGGTTGTCGGGGTTTCCGTACTGGTGCGACCAATTTCCCGCGCCGGGGAGAATTCCTCGCTCGAGCAGGGCATAACCGCCGTCGGACCTCGTCTCGGAATGGTCGGCGATGGAGGCTTCGCCGAGAGCAGCCGCGAGTTCCGTGCCGTCGCCGCCTCCGGTCGCGGCGGGTCGGCCGAGGCAGATCACGCCCCCCACCGGCTTCACGAAGCGATCGACCCCCAGAAATCCGGACGGCATCTCGCCGGTGCGGACGAATTCCTCGGACACGACGAGATTCGCGAAGAAGTTGCCGTAGGGCACGGCGTCGAGGGCGTCCCATCCATGCACCGCGACCCGGTGTCCGTAGAGGCCCGCCCGGGCGAGGCGCTCGCGGGAGGCGCTCGCCTTTTCGGGGTCGCTTTCGACGCAGTAGATCTTGAGTTCGCTCTGGCGCGCCAGTTCGAGGGCGAGGTCGCCCCGCTCGCTGCCGACGACGAGGCAGAAACCGCGCGACGCCCCGCTCGCGGCAAGAATCTCGGCGGCGGCCTCGCGCATCGCCGGATCGGTCTCGGGCGGCTCTCCGGCTCCCTGGGTCCGTTGCGCCACGGCAGCCGCTTCCCCTTCCTCCGGCGGAGCGAAGGCGGTCACGATGCCGGCATCGGTGCTGACGAGGAGCCTCCCGCCGGAGACGGCGAGCCCGCGGGCTTCGCCTTCCACGGCAAGCTCGCCGACCTTCGTGCCGTCGTCCTTGCGGTAGACGGTGACGCGGTCGGGTCCGCCCACCCAGATGTGGTCGCGGCTCGCGAGCAGGGCGTGGTCGTCGGTCGTCTTCTGCCGCCAGACGATGCCGATGGGCTCGATTTCGGCGAGCCTCGCCTCGGCCCGCTCGATCTTCTTCTCCAACTCGGCCTTTTTCTCTGCGTCGGCGCCGCGCACGGAGCGCCGCGCGCTGTAGACCTCCAACTCGAGGTCCTGCCGCTCGCGGCTGTTCTCGGCGTAGGCTTGCCGGTCGAGGCGGGCGACCTCCTCCCCGGTGACCACGTAGGCGCTTTCTCCCTCGACGGAAAGCTGGCGGCCTTGGAACCACCCGAAGCCGGCATCGCCGCTGCGCTGGTCCATCGCAAGGTAGTGGTGCGGCCCGCCCGTGTAGACCTGGCCGTCGGCGAGGAGGGCCCGCGTCCCCCCGACGACGCCCCCGGCGGTGGTCCGCCAGCTGTGCGTCCTCTTGTGAAGGATCTCGCCGCTCGACAAGTCGAAGACGGCGGGCAGGGAGCGCCCCGACGGAACCACGAGAAGGTCGTCCTCGGCGAGGAGGTAGCCCTGCGGAGAGAGGTCGTCGCGTCCGGCATCCTGCGCGCTGATGTTGTCGGCCCGCCAAACCCGCTCGCCCGTCTCGGCATCGACGCCCTCGAGATAGACGTTCTCGTGCGGGAAGATGCCCGCGCCGTAGTAGGCGACTCCGCGATGGACGAGCACTCCGGTGCGGACGGGCCATTTCGAAATCATTTCGCCGCGAGCGAGGATCCACTCCTCTTCGGGGGCGACGAGGCGTTGCCAGCGCAGCTCGCCGCTTTCGCGGTCGAGGCAGTAGACCTTGCCATCGTCGGAGCCGAAAAGCACGCTCGCGCCGCTCACGGTGGGGGCTAGGCGAACGGGTCCGCCGGTAAAGAAGGTCCAGAGCGTCTCCCCGCTCGCGAGGTCGAGGCAGTGGACGCCATGGTCGACGGTCGATCCGAAGTAGACGCGACCGTCGGCGGCGACGGTTCGGAATGCGTCGTCGAATCTCACGCGGTGCCCGATGATCTTGCCCTCGATGTTCCGCCCTTCCGCGCTGGACCAGGCGAGACGCGGGGCGGCCGGGGCGCTCGACGACCAGACGGGCCGCAGGGGAAAGCCAACCTCGGCGGAGGTCGCTCCGGAGCGGGCGTTGTTGCCCCGGTAGGTCGTCCAGTCCTCCGCGAGGAGAGGAGAGAACAGAATCAAGCAGAGTGCGGCGAGGGCGATCGCAAGGGAAGGCAGGGGGATTTTCATCATTGCAGATGTTTCCGAAAGAGCCCCTCCCGGTCAATCCCGGATTCGCCGCAACCGCGCCGGATTCCACCATCCCGAGGAGCCCCGTTCTCGCAGTGCGGTCGCTTTCGCGGCCTACCTCCCAAGAACGAAAAAACCGGACGCGCCTTGCGACGCGTCCGGCTTTTCGAATGGTCTCTCGCAGGAGAAACGGGGGGAAGGATCACATCATCCCGCCCATGCCGTGGTCGTGGCTGTGGTCGGCGGGTTCCTCCTTCTCCGGGATGTCGGAGATGAGGCACTCGGTGGTGAGGAGCAGACCGGAGATCGACGCGGCATTCTGGAGGGCGCTGCGGGTGACCTTGGTCGGATCGACGACACCGGACTGGACGAGGTCCTCGTAGTTGTCGGTGGCGACGTTGTAGCCGACGTTGCCGGACTCGTGCTTCACCTTCTCGACGATGAGGGCGCCCTCGCGGCCCGCGTTGGCGGCGAGCTGGCGGAGCGGGGCCTCGATGGCGCGGGCCACGATGGCGGCGCCGGTGGCCTCGTCGCCGGTCAGGCCGAGGTCGCCGAG
>SLGN01000087.1 GCA_007123695.1 Verrucomicrobiales bacterium | reverse complement strand
TGGCCGAGGCGCTGCGGCACCGGGTGAGGTATTTCACCGACGGGGCGGTTTTGGGGAGCGCGGAGTTCGTGGACGGGGTCTTCGAGCGGGAGCGGGCCAAGGGACGCGGCTTCGGGGCGAAACGCCGGACAGGCGCGCGGAGGATGCGGGGAGCGGAGTGGGGCGGTCTGCGGGTGCTGCGGGATCTGCGGAAGGGAGTGGCGGACTGTTGATCGCCGCATGTCCCGAGATTCTGGCAGATTGGGTATGCCGCCTCGGTCCGCTTGCGAGCCCTCAGGATCAGAAGTCGAGGAAGGAATACAGTTCACGCACGGATTCGGTGAAGCGGGGACCGAAGGTGCGGAGGTTCTCCCATAGCGTGGCGAAGAAGCCGCCGAAGGTTGCGCTTGGCGAAGCGACCACGAGCATGGCGCCGAGGAGGAGAACGTTGGCGGCGAAAATGACTGCGAGCGAGAAGAGCCGCCCGTTTTGGTCGAGGTCGGGCTGCTCTCCGCGCAGCATGCGCAGGGTGAAGCAGAGGTGGAAGGTCCAGGTGAATCCGATGCCTCCGTAGAGCCAGACGGGGTCGGGCTGTGCCTGGTCGGCAACTACCCAGGAGAGGAGCGTCCAAGCAAGAATGAGCACCGCGCTATAGAAGGGAAAGAAGTAGGGAGAGAGCGAGATGAGGAAATTCGTGCGGTTTGTGAGGATGTGGCCGCCGCTGTCCGAGATGTGCAGTTTGGTGACCTTGCCCCGGAAAATCAGCACGAAGAGGGCGTGGGTGAGTTCGTGCCCGGCGACGTAGAGCCACATCATGGCGCGGCAGCGCAGGAAGATGTAGAGGACGAGCCAGAGGACTGTGCCGAGTCCGAAGAAGGCGAACTCGCGGGATTTCCAATAGTTGCCGACGAGGGTGTCGGCCCGGAGAAGGACGACGAAAGTCTCCAGCAGGGCCCAGCACAGCGGGAGAAGGATCAGGCCCACGAAGAACTTGGCCCGCTTGAGGCCGGGCGCGTCGGGACTGCGGAAAAAAGTGGACGCCGCATCGGGAGCGAACGCGGCGAGGCCCCGGGGGCGAGCCCGGCGACCTCTCGGGCGGTTGCGGGGCATGGCTCGCCGGGCCACGGGGCTGCGGGGTGGATGTGGGCAGGTGCGGTCCGCTCCGGTGCCTTAGGCCCGGCCGAGGTATTTCTTGTCTTCGCTGCCGACGCGGATGCGGTCGCCAGGACCGATGAAGAGGGGGACTTGCAGTCGGAGCCCGGTCTGGACGGTGGCCTCTTTGGTGGCTGCGGTGGCGGTGTCGCCCTTGACTCCGGGGGCGGATTCGGTGACCTCCAGCTCGATGCTGGGGGGGAGCTCGATGGACACCGCCTTTCCATCGACGAAGAGCACCTCGACGGCAAGTCCGTCGATGAGCAGATCCTTGCTGTCCTCGATGAATTCTTCCTGGAAGGTTACAGTGTCGTAGGTGTTGGGATCCATGAAGTGGTATCCGGTCTGGTCCTGGTAGCTGAATTCGAGCTTCTGCCGCTCGGACTGCACGATCTCGACCTTGTCGCTGGAGGCGAAACGGATGTCCTTGGTCTTGCCGGTCTTGAAGGAGCGCACCGTGGCCATGATGAGGGCGTTGCCCTTGCCGGGCGTGCGGTGCTCGATGCCGGTCACGATGGCGAGTTCGTTGTTGTAGCTGATGCACTGTCCGCGTTTCAGTTGGGTTGCGACGATGGCCATGGGGATGCTTCGGAGGGGACGGTTTGTTTAGGAAATCTTGATTGTTCGATTCAACGATCCAATGTAGAAACAGTGCCATCGATTCGTTCGATCACAAGATCGGAAATAACGATTTGAGTGTGCCCTGTTCGCCATCAGGGTGAGGAATGTCTGCACCAAACGATGTTTCGAGCGACGGCCACGGACCGGTCCGCAAGCGTCTGCGCTGGAGTCTGCTTGCTCCGGCGCTGGTGGTTCCGCTCTTCGGGTCCTTTTTCTATTTCGTGCTGTTTCCGGGGACGCCCTTCGGAAACGCGACCTACACCGTCAGCAAGGTCTTTCTGCTGGCGTGGCCGCTGATTGCGGTGCTTGCCGTGCTGCGGGAGCCGTGTCTCGACCGGAGCCGTCCCCGCCGCCACGTTGATTCGTTGCTGCCCGGCGTGCTTTTCGGAACGGTGGTGGCCGGGGGGCTGATGTATCTGCTGAAATCCACGCCGCTGATCGAGGTGTTCGCGGCGAACGACGGGAAGATCGCTCGGCGCATCCACGAGGTCGGGGTGGCGGACCGTTTCCTGGAGTTTTCCCTCTTCATCTCCTTCGTCCATGCGGCGATGGAGGAGTTCTACTGGCGTTGGTTCGTCTTCGGGCAGGCGCGAAGGTTGCTCCCGATCGCTGCGGCGCATGCGGTCGCGGGCCTCGGTTTCGCAGCGCACCATGTCGTGGTGGTGAGCCAGTTCTTCCCTCTGGGGGTGGCCTTCGCGCTCGGGGGCTGCGTGGCGGTCGGCGGGGCCTACTGGAGCTGGATCGCCTACCGCTACAATTCGCTGCTGGGTTCGTGGATCAGCCACGCCCTAGTGGATCTGGGACTGATGTGGGTCGGCTGGCAGGTTCTGAAGGGAGCCATGTAGGACCGCGCGAGGGGTCACGACCCGGCGAGATCCATGGCCTGGAGGACGAGGTCGTGGGTCTCGTCGTTCCGGATGAGGGCGGGAAAGACGGCGCTGCCCGGTCCGAAGGCGCAGAACTCGACGAGCTCGCCGGTGTGGTTTCCGCTCGTCCAATCGATCCCGGTGCGGGTCGCGACGAGGTCGGTCCAGGTCGATTTGAGCCCCTTGGCGGCCTTGAGCTCTTCTCCGGAAAGCTCCAGGCCGGTGTGGAGCTTGAGCGCTTCCCCGAGAGGCGGGCCGCTGAGACCGTTGACGCCGTTCTGCTTCATCCATTCGACGGAGCGGTTGAAGCCGCGAATCTGTTCGAAGGCCTGCGAGCTCGCGGCGTAGATCCCGGGAGCGAAGCCCTGGCCCGGAGTCGGGTTGATCCCGTTCATCTGGATGCCGCCGCAGCCGTGGTCGGTGGTGATGACGACGAGGGTGTCGGGCTCGCGCTCGAGGAATTCGAGGACAGCGCCGATGGCGTCGTCGAAGGCGAGCTGGTCGTGAATCGAGGCAGCCGCGTCGTTGGCGTGGCCGGCGTGGTCGATGCGGGCGCCTTCGACCATGAGGAAGAAGCCCTCGGGCACGCCCTCGAGCCGTTGGAGGGCGGCGCGGGTCATTTCCGCGAGGGTGGGGATGGCGGCACGCAGATCCGGGACGTTGAGGTGGTCGATGCTGTAGGGCAGGTGGCCTTCGTAGAAAATCCCGAGCAGGGGTTCGGAGGAATCTGCCGGAATTTTCGCGAGCTCGCCGCTGCTTTCGACGACGGAGTATCCGGCGGCGCGGTAGCGTCCGATCAGTTCGGGACTGTAGAACTTGCGACCGCCGCCGAGCAGGACATCGACGCGCCGGTCCAGATACTGCGCGGCGATCTCGGCTTCGTCGGAGCGGCTCGGCATGTTGGCGGCGAAGCCCGCCGGGGTTGCGTGCGTGACGGTGGCGGTGGTGACGAGACCGGTGCGGCGCCCGCTCTTTGCGAGCTTTTCGTGAAGGGTCTTCACCTGGCTGCCGTCGGGCAGGATGTTGAGCGACCCGTTGTTGACCCGCTGCCCGCCGCCCCATGCGCTCGCGGCGGCGGCGGAGTCGGTGACGCAGCTGTTGGCGGAAAAGGTCTCGGCGAGGGCGCGAACGACGGGGCGCTCGCGGTAGAGGCGCGTCCAGAGCGTTTCGCCGCGTCCTTCGAGTTCGCGGAACTGCCTTGCGAGGGAGAGGGCGCCGTGGTTCATGCCGTCGCTGACCATGAAGATGACGTTCTTGGCCTTCCCCCGGTTCCCGGTGGAGGCGCGGGTCGTTTCGGACGAGAGGGCGGCTTCGCATCCGAAGAGGGCGGAGGTGGCGACGGAGGCGCGGAGAAAGTCGCGTCGGTTGGTGCGGGAGGTGTTTGGCATGGGGCGGGTCGTGGTTCTGGGGGAAAGATAGTCCGAAAGCGTCGGGCCGGGGAATTTTTTCAACCTGCTCTCTCCGACCTCCGGGGCCGGGCTGGCCGGGGAACAGGCGTCCCGGGCCTCCGTCGCGGTCTCCTACGCGAGGGCCCTACGCGAGGGCCCTACGCGAGGGCCTCGCGGATGACGTGGCCATGGACGTCGGTGAGACGGCGCTC
>SLGN01000068.1 GCA_007123695.1 Verrucomicrobiales bacterium | reverse complement strand
GCGGGGATGTTTGGCTCGACGGCTTGCCCACTTTCCACGTTCGCGGGCTCGGAATCCATGCCCGCGCCTACTTCGGCGGGGCCAAAGTCGCGCCGATGCGGTGGGACGCGTGGACGCGCGACGGCGGGGCCTTTCTGTGTGCCGTGGATGAATCCGGGGCGACCCTCTCCTCGCTCACCCCGACCCACCTTTGGGATCTTGTCAGGGCCGACGCGTCCTGCCCCGGGAGCCTGCGCGGCGTCTTCCTCGGAGGTGGCCGCATCGATCCCGGGCTGGTCGGGCGTGCCCGCGCCCTCGGCTGGCCGATCTGGCCGACCTATGGCATGACCGAGACCTCCTCGCAGGTGGCCACGGCCCTCGACGGCGACGGCTCCGAGCTGCCCTTGCTGCCGGTCTGGGAGGCCCGCGCCGACGAGGTCGGTCGGCTCTTCCTTCGGGGAGCCCCGCTTTTCGCCGGATACGTCCGGCGTGGCGAAAGGGGAGGGGACTGGCGTTTCGATCCCGCCTGTGACGAAGACGGCTGGTTCCGCAGCGGCGACCGTTGCGGGCTGCGCGACGGGTGTCTTCGTTTCCTCTCGCGTGCCGACGGTGCGGTGAAGGTCTCGGGAGAACTGGTCTCGCTGCCGTCCCTCGACGAACGCCTCGCCGCACTTGGCATCGTCGGTCTCGTCGTCGCCGTCCCCGAGTCGCGGCGGGGGCACGAGCTCGTCCTCGTCTGCGAGAGCGCTGGCGACGGTGGGGCCGAGTTCGGCCGTTTCAACGAGGGGCTGCCCCCGATCGAGCGCGCCGCCCGGGTTTTTGTTGTGCCCGAACTGCCCCGCACCGAGCTGGGCAAGCCCGACCGCGTCCGCGCCTTGCAGTGGATCGAAGGGGCTTCCGGAGCGGGCGGTGCTTGAGCGGATCTCTCCGATGCCGCGCCTTCCTAGCCGGAATCGGACAAACCGTGTTCTGCGCCCGGCATCGACGCCCGATCTGCGGAGCAAACACTCTTGGCTTGAGCGCCGAACACGGTTAGCTTGGCCCATGAAACGACGCCAATGGCTCCAAGGCGCGACCACGACCGGGGCGGCCCTGCTTGCTTCCGGTTGGACCTCGGCCGCCGACGAATCCGCCGAGCTTTCCGACCGCTTTCCCGAACTCGCCGACGCCGTCCTGACCTGGGCCCAGGATCTCGGGGCCTCCTTCGCCGACATGCGGCTGATGAGGACGGATTCCGAATGGCTCTTCGCCCGCGAGGAAATGGTCCAGGGCATCGACGCCTCGTCCTCGCTCGGCGGATCCGTGCGCGTCCTCGTCGATGGCGCCTGGGGCTTTGCGGCCAGCGGAGAGATCACGCGCGACAGCCTTCTCGGCCTCGTCGATGCGGCGGTCGCGATCGCGCGGGCGCAGGCGGGTTGGCGCTCCCGGCCCGTCGAGATCGAAGCGCTCCCGGCGCATCGCGGTCGCTGGGAGATGCCTCTGGGCAACGATCCCTTCGTCCTGCCGCTCGAGGAGAAGACCGAGGCGCTCCTCGCCATCAACCGGTCCGCTCTCGCCACGGGGGCTTCCTTTTGCAACGCCCGCGTCGCGGCGGTGCGCGAACAAAAATGGCTCGCGAACAGCTACGGCGCCCGCGTCGAGCAGTCGCGGGTGCGGCTCCACCCATCCTTCGGCGTCACCGTCGTCGATGCGAAAAAAGGAGGCTTCGCCAGCCGCTCCAGCCTTCGCCCGCCGCGGGCCGCCGGCTGGGAGCACCTCTCGGAATGGGATGCCGCCGCCGAGGCCGCCCTCGCCGTCGAGCAGGCCCGCGAGAAGCTGGCCGCGCCGCCGGTGCGGCCCGGCGAGTACGATCTCGTCATCGCCCCCAGCAATCTCTGGCTCACCATCCACGAGACCGTCGGACACCCCACCGAACTCGACCGCGCCCTCGGCTACGAAGCCAATTTCGCAGGCACTTCCTTCTGCACCCCCGACAAGCTCGACCGGCTCCGCTACGGCAGCGAGATCGTGAACATCTTCGCCGACCGCAGCGTCGAGGGCGGGCTCGCCACGGTGCGCTGGGACGACGACGGCGTCGAGACCGGCGGCAAGGAATTTCCCATTGTCGAGGCCGGCGTCTTCCGCAACTTTCAGACGGCTCTGGGCCAGGCCGCCCTCATCGGACGCGAGGGCTCCAACGGCTGCGCCTACGCCGACAGCTACGACGCCTTTCCCCTCCAGCGCATGCCCAACATCTCCCTGCAGCCCGGCAGTGACGATTCCGTCGATGCCGCCTCCCTCATCGCCGGGGTCGAGGATGGCATCTACATCGAGGGCGACGGCAGTTGGAGCATCGACCAGCAGCGCTACAATTTCCAGTTCACCGGCCAGGTCTTCCACCGCATCCGCAACGGAAAGCTCGACGGGATGCTGCGCGACGTGGCCTACCAGGGCAACTCGGTCGATTTCTGGAACGCCTGCGACGGGCTCGGCGGGGCCGCGACCTACGAGCTTGGCGGGGCCTTCAACTGCGGCAAGGGCCAGCCCCAGCAGGTCGCCCCGGTCTCGCACGGTGCCGTGCCCGCCCGCTTCCGCCGCGTCCGCGTCCTCAACACCGCTGAGGAGAGCGGGGGCGTCGCCACGGCCTCCCGTGCCGGCTGCGCCGCCCGGCGTGATTGGGCCTGAACCGCGGCCCGCTGATTTTTTCCCCTGTCTTTTCTATCTTTCCTGCGTTCGCCCCATGCACGACCGATCCGAACTCGAAACCCTTTGCGAAAAAATCCTCGGTCTTGTCTCGGCGGACGATGCCGAGGTCCGTGTCGCCGACTCCGAGGATCTCGTCCTGCGCAGCGCCACCAACGACGTCACCAGCAACGGACTGCTTTCGCGGGTTTCGGTCGATATCTCGGTCAGCTATGGGCGGCGATCTGCCTCCACCTCCCTGACCCAGATCGACGAGACTTCGCTGCGCGAGGCGGTGAAGCGAGTCGAAGGCATGGCCCGGCTCGCCCCCGAGGATCCCGAACACGTTCCGCCCGTCGAACCCGTCGATTACGACGAGCCTCCCACTTGGTCCGATGAAACGGCGGCCCTCGGACCTGTGGACGCTCTCGAACGGCTTCGGCCCGTTTTCGAGAGGGGACGCTCCGCCAAGATCGACGGTGCGGGCTACCTCGAGCGCCGCCTCCGGAACTCCGGCTACGCAAACAGCCGGGGCGTCTTCGTCCACGGACGCGACAGCACCATCGGATTCTCCCTAACTGCCCGCACTGCGACCGGACGCGGCTCGGGCTGGGCCAGCACCCAGGCCACGGAGCTTTCCCGCATCGATCTCGACGCCGTCGCGGAACGCGCCGTTTCCAAGGCCCTCGCCTCCCGCAACGCGGCCCATCGCCCCGCCGGACGCACCACTGTCGTCCTAGAAGCCGCCGCCGTGCGCGACCTTCTCGGTCTCCTCGCATGGGGGCTCGGGCGACGCTCTTTCGACGAGGGACGCAGCTTCCTGAACGGTCTCGTCGAGGACGGCCGGGATCCTGTCGGATCGAAACTCTTCGGCGAGCAGGCCACCCTCGTCTCCGATCCCATGGATTCCGCCGCTCCATGCTCCGCCCACGCCTCCGGTCTGCCGCGCAGGCGCACCGTTTGGATCGACCGCGGCGTCCTTCGCGCTCTGCCCACCAGCCGGTTTTGGGCGTTGAAAAAGGGAATCAAGGCAGTTCCCTCGCCCGGCAATCTCCTCATGCCCGGCCAGGGGAAATCGATCGACGAACTTGTTGCCTCAGTGGAGGACGGCGTCCTCGTGACCCGCTTCTGGTATCTCCGCCTCGTCGAGCCTCAGTCGCTGCTCTACACCGGACTGACCCGCGATGGCACCTTCGCCATCCGCGACGGCGCTGTCGTCGGTCCCGTCAAAAACTTCCGTTTCAACGAATCACCTGCCCGGGTGCTCGGCAAAATTCTCGCCAGCGGCGCGGTCGAGCGCGTTCTCGGTAGCGAAAGCGGCATGCCCGCTCTCGTTCCGCCGCTCGTCGTTCGAGACTTCAACCTCTCCTCCGTCTCCGACGCCAGCTGAAACCCGCTCCATCCGAGGACGTTCGGCGGCTAGGTGGCGAAGAGGCGAGGTTTCGCAACCTGATCGGGCGCGGCTGCCCGGGGGGGGCGGGGTTCAGCTCCACTCCTTCAGCCAGAACGTGAGGCGTTTGGGACTGGGGGCGTCTTCGTCGAGTTCTTTCCACGAGAGTTCGCAGGCGAGCCCAGGTCGTTTTTCGTAGCCGAGCCTGCCCCAGAAGGCATCGAGGGGACGGTGGCCGGGGGGCCGCCGGGGATGGTCGTCGGGACGGTCGACGGCGCAGAAGGCGGTGTAGCGAAAAGGGCCGGCCTCCCTCGCGTGCTTCTCCCGCAGGCGGAAGAACTCGGCCCCGGTGCCGCGCCCGCGCCACGGCGGCAGGATGATGGATTCGCCGAAGTAGAAGACCTCGCCGAGATCGATGCCCGCCGCGAGGAAGGGCGCCTGGAACTCGGGCGACTCGTCGCGCAGGGGCAGGCAGGTGGTGGCGCCCACGAGACGCCCGCCCTCGCGCAGCAAAACGACGAGGCTGAGCGCCGACTTCGCGTAGATCTCGAGGTATTCCGCCTCGTAGCCGAGATCGCCGTCGTAGAGGTAGGGGTAGTCGCGGAAGACGGCGATGCGCAGCTCGCCGAGCTCCCTGAGATGCGGGCGCAGCTCTTCGCCGCGGAGTTCCTCGTATCGGAGCGCTTCGGATGCCATGGGCTTTACAGGAGTGGGAACAAGGTCGGGCCCGCCGCGTCTCGCCGGACGTACATTCGACGCACGCCGGGGCGGCCTTGTCAATCGCGGGCAGGGGCTGCAGCGGGCACCGGGCGCTGGGCGCCGCGCCCTCCGGAAAGCGCGAAAAATTTCCTTCGCCGCATCGAATTTCCCTGTTGAGCAAGGCGGGCGAAATTTCGTATTCTCCGCTTCTCCCTTCTCCGTCTTTCCGTGTTCATGAAGCAGCTTCCTCCCCGCAGGCGGTCGCAGGTCCGCCCGACGCTCCTTTGCGTCCTCGCCACCATGTTCGCAGTGCTCTGCGTCGGCGCCGCGGAGCCCTTTTGGGGGAGCGAGCTCTACTGGAAGCCTCTTTTCGAAACGCCTACGGCTCCGCCGAGCTTCTACGACGACAAGATCCTGCAAGACTTCTCCTACGCCGGCTACCGCCGCGGCGAGGTGCCGGTGCCGACGGAGTCGCCGGGCGCGGTCTACGATGTCGTGGCCAGCTACGGAGCCGACCCCACCGGCGCGGACGACAGCACCCTCGCGATCCAAGCGGCGATCAACGCCGCCTCGACCGCCGGAGGAGGCACCGTCTGGCTGCCGCCGGGCACCTACCGGCTGAGCCCGCAAGGGGCGAACAACCATTGCCTGCGCATCGCCGCGAGCGGGGTGCGGCTGCGCGGCGCGGGGCCGGACCAGACCTTCCTCCTCAACAGCGACTGGCAGATGCGGGACAAGCACATCCTCCTCGTCGAGGGCCCGTCCTCGGGAGGCTTGAACTCGTCGTGGACCTCGCGCCTCGGCTCGGCGGCGGCGATCACCACCGACCTCCTCTCGCCGACGACGACGATCCCGGTGGCGAGCACCGCCGGGTTTTCGGCGGGGGATTTCGTCGTCCTGCGGGCCGATCCGGGCGACGAGTGGGCGCTGGAGCACAACGAACCCGACTGGGTCGGCGAGGACAAATCCTTCGGTCTGTTCCTCTACCCTCGGCAGCTCGTGGCGGTCGATCCGGCGAACCACACCCTGACGATCGACATCCCGATCCGCTACGCCCTCAAGACGCGCGACGGCGCCGAGGTCTACCGGGTCAGGGCACCGCTATCGGAGGTGGGGCTCGAGGGCTTCTCCATCGGCAACGTCCAGCACCCCGGCACCAGCGGCTGGGGCGAGAGCGACTACCAAACGCCGGGCACCTCCTCCTACGAGGTTTTCAACCACGACGCGATCCGTTTCAGGCTCGTCCGCGACGGCTGGATCCGCGAGGTCTCCAGCTACCAGCCGCCGGGCAACACCACCGGCTGCCACATCCTCAACAACGGCATCCGCTTGATCTTCTGCCACCGCGTCACCGTCTCGCGCTGCCATTGGCAGCGGTCGCAGTACGGCGGGGGCGGCGGGTCCGGCTACCTCTACCGCATCCAGAACAGCGCCGAGTGCCTGATCGCGCACTCGTCAGCCGAATTCTCGCGCCACGGCTTCGTCTTTTCCAGCATGGCGGCCTCGGGCACCGTCATCCACGCCTGCCTCGACAAGACCACCGGCAAGCAGACCGGGCACACCGGCAACCAGAACACGAGCGGCCGCGGCAGCGACCACCACATGCACTTCAGCCACTCGAACCTGCACGACCTCTGCGTTGCCGACGACTCCTACTACGAGGCTCGCTACCGGCCTTTCGGGAGCGCGACGCGCCACAATCTGACCTCGGCCCACAGCGTCTACTGGAACACCGAGGGGCGGCCCAGTTCGCGGGCCTACGTCGTCCACTCGCAGCAGAGCCGCTAGGGCTACGTGATCGGCACGCGAGGCGCGGTCTCGGAGGTGAAGCTGGACGGCAGCTCGCCGGAGAAAACCGATCCAGAGGACCATGCCGAGGGCGTCGGCGAGGCGGCGCGGCTGCGGCCCCAGTCGCTCTTCCTCGAGCAGCGGCGGCGGCGCATCGGGCTGCCGCGCTTCGAGGAGGACGCGGTGGCCGAGGTCTTCTTCCCCGACTATGCCGCGATCCTCGCGATGCCGGTCGATTTCGGCGAAGCCACCGAGACTCCGCCCGATGCCGTCTTCTCGTGGGCGCAGACCGACGGGCCGCGCGCGGCGCAGATCCTTTCCCCCGCCTCGCGGGAAACCGAGATCCGCTTCCCCCGGCCGGGCCTCTACCGCTTCGCCGTCGCGGCGGGGCGGCACGGCGCCGGGCAGGGCGCCTGGGACGATCTCGGCGATTTCGCGGGCGAGGGCGTCCTCAAGGTGCGGGTGCTGCCGCGCGGCTGGCAGCGGTTCCAGCTCGAGCCCGAGGCCGATGCGTTCGTCCGTCAAGGAGAACCGGACAGAAATTTTGGAGCGAACAATCAGATCTGGATGAAGACGGTGAACTCGGTAAGCGTGAACCGCCAGATCTTCATGCGCTTCGACCTCGCGCCCCTCGCCGCGCCCGTGGGTGAGACGCCCCCTGTCGTCCGCGAGGCGACCCTCGCGATGCGGGCGCTGGAGTGGGACTTCGCCGCCGAGGCCGAGACCCTCTTCGTCGCCGACGACTCGTGGTCGGAGATGGGGATCACGTGGAACACCCGTCCCGCCGCCGGGGCCTCGCTCGGCTCGTGGTTTCTCTCGCCCGACTTCCGGCAGCGGATCGACCTGACCGCCGCCGTCGCGACCGAGGCGGCGGGCGACGGTCGGATCTCCCTGCGCCACGCCGTCCTGTCCCAGCGCAACAGCCAACCCCTCTTCAAATACGGCTCGCGGGAGAACAGCGACCCTGCCCTGCGCCCCCGTCTCGAAGTCCTCGTGGCACCGGACGCTCCCGACTTCGCCGCTTGGATGGCGGGCTTCCCCGAAATTCTCGTCGATCAGCGCGGGGCGCTCGACGATCCCGACGGCGACGGCCGGTCCAACCTCGAGGAATACGCCCTCGGCACCTCTCCCCTGGCGCCCGACGCGGGCCCGTCGCTGCTGCTGGAGCCCGGGATCGACGGAGGACCGTGGCGTCTGCGGCTCCGCGGCGGCGGATCGCTACGCGAAACCGTTGCCGCCGCGGTGGAGCATTCGCCGGACCTGGCTCCGGGCTCGTGGGCCGAAATTCCCGACATCCAGATCTCGGGCGACGGCGGAGACCTCCTCTTCGCGCCGGGCGCGGAATGGATCACGGGAAGCCGGGGCTTCTTCCGGATCCGCTACGACCTGCTCGACTTCGTCTTGTAGCGCGGGGAGGATGGCGCGTGCCGCACGCCGCTTCAGGGTGCGACGCTCGCGCGCATTTCCTGCGAGAGCTGGAAGAGGCGGTGCACCTGCTTCAGCGGGATGTGGTGCAGGTCGAGACGCCTCTCGCCGCCGAGGAGGATCGAAAAGGTGCCGAGATCCTTGCCCTCGTCGCGCATAAGCGTGTTCGTGACCGACTTCCACGGGTGCGCCTCGAGTTCGTAGCCGCGCCGGGTCTCGGACATGATGAAGAGATGGCGGTCGGTCACGATGACGCACTGCTTCGTCTTGCTGAGAAGGCCGGCCCGCGCCTGGACCGCGATGTAGTAGATGCTCTCGCCCGCCCCGACCACGTTGGAGACCTCGCGGAAGGCGACCCCGACCCGCTGGGTGTCCTGCCCGTCGTCGACGAAATGGGAGATTTCCTCCTGCACCTCGAAGACCTCGTGGATGGGCTTCCACTCCCCGATGCCCTCGTAGAACACGTAGTCGTTGATCCCGATCACGTCGTCGTTGAGGAGACGCAGCAGATCCTCCTCGGTGTAGGGTCCGCGGGGATCCCGCTCGCCTCGCTTGAGAATGGAAAACAGGAGACCTTCGGCAAAGGTGGCGGGTGCGGCGGGGGCTTCGTTCATGGCGGGACTCTGAATGTATTTACATTGTGAGCGCACATTGTGACCGATTCGACAAATTTCGGCAAGATCAAAAACACGCAATGGGCGGCTCGGCGGTTTGCCGCATCGCACGGAGCGGGCACGGATCCCGGTGCGGCGCATTTTTCCAGCCCGGCGGGTCGCGTCGGGGGCAAAGAGGGCGTAAGTTAGTTGGCTATCAAGACAGTCCCGGACGCATCCGGGGCTCGCACCGCCCCATGCTCAACGATCCCGGAAAAGACACGGAAAACGAACCGATCGAGGTCCGCAGCTACTTCGTGCGCGAGCGCAACGCCCTCCTCGTGCGCGCCGACTTCACCGCGATCTACACCGACTTCTACCTCCATCTGATGCAGCACGGCATCCGCCTCGATCCGGAGCAGGATGCCGCGGTCAAGGATGGGCTCGCCGCCCTGACCCTGCACCTCGCCTCGCGGCCTTGGAACGAAGCCGTGGCCTGGACCTTGAGCTGGCAGGACCCTCTCCAGAACTTCTTCCTGACCGGGAGCAACCGGCTCGGCAACGTCGTCGGGCGCGTCTTCACCGAGGACATCCGCGAGCGCGACCGCAATCTCTTCGTCTCGCAGGTGAACGTCCCCGGGCAGGAGCCGCGCCAGAGCTTCGTCGAAGTCGGGCGGCTCGATTTCTTCGCCGTCGCCGAGGAATACTACCGGCAGAGCGAGCAGCGCCCCGGCCGCTACTTCCGATACGGCGGCGACGACTTCGTCTTCGTTTCGGCCCAGCCCGACTGCGACCTCGGCTGGCTGGAGGGGCTCGACGAGGAGGCCATCCGCGAAATCGACCGGACCGAGACCCTCAGCCTGCTGGAGCGGCGCGCCTACCGCTTCCACTGCGGCTGCGGACCCGAGCGGATCTACCCGATCGTTTCGGGGATGAGCGAGGCGACGCTGGAGTCGGTCTTCGCCGGCAGCGAGGTCGTGGCGGCGGGCTGTCCTCGCTGCGGGGCCCGCTACACCATCACGCGCGAGGCCCTCGAGGCCTACCGCAGCGAAGCCCCGCGATGAAACGCCCCCGCAAGGACGACCCGCGGCGGCGCGAGCAGGAGCTCGCCTGGATCGGCGACACCGTGCTCGACCTCTACGCCCGCAGTTGGATCCTGCGCGAGCGCGGCACCGTCTGCGGCGAGACCCAGCGGCGCATGACCTCGAACCAGTTCCTCGCCTGCCGCGGCAACCCCACCGCGGTCGAGGCCGAAATCGGCCGGCTCTACCGGGACGAGGGCATGGAGGCCGCCTTCGCCTGGATCGAAGCCGAGCTGCTGCCCCTTTTCGAAAAACAGGAACAGCGGCGGCGGCGCTGAGGGCGGCGGGTGCGGTGGTCCGTGCCTCACATCTGCCGGCCTTGCGCTTCGGGCTTGATCCCGATCTTCGCTCCCTCTACAATGACCTGCCAATGGATCCATCAAGTCCCCTTTCCCGTCTTACGCTTCTCTCGGTCCTCCTTGGCGCGTCCGTTTCCGTGGTTGCGAAAGAGCGCTCCTGGACCAACCGGGACGGCAGGACCATCACCGCCAGCCTCGTCGAGGTCGTCGGGGAGAAGGCGGTTCTGGAAATGGGCGGTAGGAACTTCGAGGTTCGCATCGATTCCCTCTCCACATCGGACCAGGAATTCATTACTGAGTGGAAGAAAGGCGATCTCGCCGACCTCTCAAACGACTCGAAGATCTCGCCGAATTGGGAAGGCCCCTGGCCCGGCACGGTCTCGGTCCCGGTCGATCAGCCCATCGAGGTGATCAAAGAGGATCCCGCCGAGGGCGAATACGTCTACGCGAGCCCGCACTACGAGTTCATCAGCGACGTTAAGCTGAACACCTCTTTGGTGAAGCGCTTCTCGCTGCTCTTCGAGGCGACCAACCAAGTCTGCCGCGAGCTGCCGCTCGGCATGGTCAAGCCCTTCCGCCAGGAGCGACACCGGATCCACCTCTTCGAGACGCGCGAGGCCTACGTCTCCAAAGGCGGACCGCCCGATTCCGCCGGAGTCTACATCAGCCGCGGCGGCGAGGGTGACATCCTCGTTCCGCTCACAAGCCTGGGCGTGAAAAAGGTCGGCAGCAACTACAGCGTGGACCACAGCAAGGAGAACACAACCCTCTCGCACGAAATCACCCACCAGCTCACCGACGTCGAGTATTTCGGCGAAGGGGCTCGCGGCTGGTTCTCAGAGGGCATTGCCGAATATGTCGCCCTCTCCGGCTACCGTTCCGGCAAGTTCAGCGTGAACGATCTCTCCCGGTTGAAAGCCCACGTCACCGACTACGGTCGCGACGGACAGGGAGGACGGGCCCTCGGCACCAACATCGACGCCCCGCGCCTGGAATCCTTTTTCTCGCAGAGCTACGAGTCCTTCCTTTCCGACGGGAACCGCAACTACGGACTCGCCGCCCTGATCGTCTACTACTACTTCCACATGGACGGGGACCGCGACGCGGCCAACATCAAGGCCTTTCTGAAGGGGCTGAAGGCGGGACTCACACCGCCGGAAGCCTACGAGCCCCTCCTCGCCGGGCGAAGCTGGGAGGAGATGGAGGCCGACATCACGCAGGGCTGGCGATCCCGCGGGGTGCGGATCCATTTCCGCTGATCCTGCGGCCCTTCGATGCGGGAGGGTCGGGCGTCGGTGCCGCGGCTCCGGCCGGCCGCCGCCCTTGCGTCCCGCTCCCGGCGCGGCTACGATGTCGCTTTTGCAGCGTTTTTTCTACCCACCCCCTCAACCAGAGCCGGTCGTCTTGCCGCTGAAACCCACTTTTCCCCTCTTTCCATGAGCCAATCCATCTGCCGCTGGGGCATCCTCGGAACTGCGGGCATTGCCCGAAAAAACTGGCAGGCGATCCGCCTGAGCGGAAATGGTCGCGTCGCTGCGGTGGCGAGCCGCACCGAAGAGCGGGCCGCCTCCTTCGTCGCCGAATGCCAGGCCGAGGCCCCCGTCGATCCCGCGCCGCGGGCCTACGGCGACTACGAGTCCCTCCTCGCCGACCCCGAGATCGACGCCGTCTACATCCCCCTGCCCACCGGTCTCCGCAAGCAATGGGTCCTCGCCGCCGCTGCCGCCGGCAAGCACGTGCTCTGCGAGAAGCCTTGCGGCGCCGATGCCGGGGAGGTGCGCGAAATTACCGAGGCCTGCGAGCGCGCCGGCGTGCAGTTCATGGACGGCGTCATGTTCATGCACAACGAACGGCTCGCCAAGGTCCGCGACGAGCTGGACGGCGGCGAAGCCGTCGGCGACCTGCGCCGCATCGCGACCCAGTTCAGCTTCCTCGCGTCCGAAGACTGCTACACGCAGAACATCCGCCTCGACCCCGAGCTCGAGCCGCTGGGATGCCTCGGAGACCTCGGCTGGTACTGCTTGCGGGCCATCCTCTGGGCGGCGCGCTACGAGACGCCCCGCGCCGCCTTCGGCCGCCTCATCCGCGAACACCGCGGGGTGCCGGTGTCCTTTTCCGGCGAGCTGATGTTCGACGGCGGTCTCACCGCCTCCCTCTATTGCAGCTTCGAAAACGAGCACCAGCAGTGGCTCCACCTGAGCGGCACCCGCGGGAACATCCTGATCGACGACTTCGTGCTGCCCTGGCACGGGGCCGAGCTTTCCTACGAAGTGAACCAGGCCTGCTTCGCCGTGGACGGCTGCCGTTTCGAAATGGAGCGGCACGCCCGGCGGGTCGGCACCCGCGAGCACGGCGACGGGCACGCCACGGCACAGGAGACAAAGCTGCTGCGCCGCTTCGGCGAACTCGTCCTCGGCGGCGCCCCCGATCCGCATTGGCCGCGCATCTCCCTGCAGACCCAGATCGTGCTCGATGCCTGTCTGCGCTCCGCGAGGGACGGCGGCCGCGAGGTCGCCTTGTGAGTGGCCCGTCTTGACGGCGTGGCGGCGTGCGGCTCCTTGCCAAGGGCGGTCGCCCGCGCTAAGCTTGCGCATGTCCATGGTTCTCGAACTCTTGGAGAAGCCCGCCTTCCGCAAGGCGGCGAGAGGCCGTGCCGGAGCGGACAGAGGGGAGGCGGCCGAGGCCGAGGACCGCATCCTCCTCAGCGTCCTCGACTGGGAGACCTACGAGGCCATCGACGCCGCCTTCGCCGAGGACCTCGATGGATCGCGCCTTTTCTACCTCGACGGCGTTCTCGAAATCATGGGCACCTCATCCCGGCACGAAGAACTCAAGAAGTGGCTGGCCGACTTGCTGGCGCAGTATTTCATCGCCCGCCGCGTCCCGGTCTACCCGCGCGGGCAGGCCACGATCAAGCGGCTGGAGCAGGCCGGGGCCGAGCCCGACGAGTCGTGGTGCCTCGGCGAGCGCAAGGAGGTTCCCGACCTCGTTCTCGAGATCGCCCTTTCCAGCGGCGGGCTGCCCAAGCTCGAGATCTACCGCCGCCTCGCCGTGCCCGAGGTCTGGCTCTGGCGCGAGGACCGGCTGGAGGTCTGGTCGCTCGGCCCGGAAGGCTACGAGGGTCCGCTGCCCGCCAGCCGCCTTCTCCCCGACCTCCCCGTCGGGCGCCTCGCCGAGTGCGCCCGCATCCCCGATTGGATGGAGGCGATCGAGCGTTTCCGCGAGGCGTTGTGACGGGGGCAAGGTCGAGGTTTCACCGGACCGTCCCCGCGGGTCTGAACCCGTCCCCACGCCGGAACCGCCAAGACCCCCCTACCCGAACACCGGCTCGGGCAGATCGCGTGCGATTTCCTCGATCCGGTACCCGAAGCCCGGACCCGACAGGGTTGAGCCGTCGAGGACACCCTGTTTCCTCCGGTAGAGGCCGGGGTGGACCTCGCGCTCGGGCGCGCTGGCCTCGGGGTAGAACTGCATGCCGTTGGACTCGACCCCCATGATCGTGCCGGCGTGCGCGGCGAGAAGAAAGTGCGGAACCTGCGCGAGCATCGGATTGGTGAGGTCCTGCACCATCAGGGTCATGCCATGGGCCTTGGCCCAGCAGAGGCTCAGCAGGGCGCCGGTCTGCGTCTTGCAGGTCTTCAGGGCGACGCCGCTCCAGCCGAGCTCGCGGCCGAGCCTGACAAAACGCCAATCGTGCGCGCTTTCGTCCATGAAGAGCGGCTTGCGGGCGCTGACGCTGCGCACGTCGATGCGGTTGGCCTCGAGGTCGTAGGGAAAGGGCTGCTCGACGTAGAGCAGCTTCTGGTAGGTCGCGGGGTCGTCGCTCTTGAGTCGGTCGAGGATCTCGTTGACGTAGTCGGGCTCGGTCACGGTGCAGTTGAAGTCGGCCGTCAGCCAGGTCACGTCCGTCTCGCGGCAGATCGCGCCGATCTTGACCATGCGCTCGTAGTCCCAGACCGCGTCATTGCCGCGCAGCTTGACTTTCAGGCAGTCGAGCCCGTCCTCGCGGATCCAGTCGCGCAGCAGCACGGGGTAGCCGTCGTCGGGCTCGTCTCCGGTAAGGTCGGCAGGGTCGATCGCGTCGAGCCCGCCGACGAGGTGCCAGACGGGCAACTTTTTCGGCGCTTCCTTCACGAGGAAGTCGGCGGGATGGAGGCCGCGGAAGGAGGGGCCGCCCTCGACTGGCTCGAGGAAGTCGGCGAGGTCGCGCGGGAGGAATTCGGCCCCGTAGGTCTCGTAGACGGGCCGGTCGTGGAGCTTGCCGTAGGCGTCGTGGACGGCGATGTCGAAGAGCGAAAAGCAGACCAGCGCAGCGAGATGCGGCAGGGCGGCCTCGGGGGCGCGGTCCGCATTGAAGGCCTGCTGCAGGGCGTGCAGCTCGTGCTCGATGAAGTCGTGGCCCAGCTCGAAGGCGTGGCCGCAAGCGCCCCATTCGGGGAGGCGGCGGGCGATGGCGAGGGTGAAGTCCTGCAGGGCCTCGAGCCGCTCGTCGTAGGGCAGCGGCGAGGGCCAGACCCAAGCGACGGCGAGCGGGGTCTCGCCCCAGCCGAATGCGGTTTTCCCGTCCATCCCCTCGACCACGACGCGGACGCGCGCGCACGTGACCGAGTCGAGCACTTGCGCCCCGAACTTCAGCGGCACTCGCATCGCGATGGGGAGGAGGTGGAGGGTGGCTTCCTTGATGCGGGCGGCTTTGGGATGGGTGGACATGGGAGGAATTCGGGCCGGGATTCCGACCGACGGGGTTGGGGATTTCTATGAAGAGCCTCGACTCTACCCGACCGACCCCTCAGGTTCAAGGGCGGGGTCGGCAGGGCCCGGTCGGCTCAGTTGCGGGC
>SLGN01000394.1 GCA_007123695.1 Verrucomicrobiales bacterium | reverse complement strand
TACGGCATCGACTGCCACGAATGCGACGACGTCGTCCTGCATTCCGGAGACGAGGTGCTGACCGGCGCGGGACAGCCCTACAAGGTCTACACGCCCTACTCCCGCTCCTGGTTCGCCCTGCCCAAGCCCGAGCCGGTGCCGGCGGTGAAGAGTCTCCGGTCTCCCGAGGGGGTGGATCCGGGCCGCGAACCCCGGATCGGGGACTGGGGGCTCACCTTCGACGGAGAGCTCCTGCGTGAGCCCGGCGAACGCGCCGCGCGGGAGCGGCTCGCGCAGGCCTTGGAGCAGGTCGTGGGCCGCTACGCCGACAGGCGCAACGATCCGGCGGCCGACGCCACCTCGCATCTCGGCGCCGACCTGCGCTACGGCACCCTGTCCGTGCGCGAGGTCTTCCACCGCAGCGAGGCGGCGAGGCGCGAGGCGGGGTCGGAGTCCGAGCGCCGTTCCATCTTCACCTTCCAGAAGCAGCTCGCCTGGCGCGAGTTCTTCATGGCGATCCTGCGACACTACCCCGAAGTCCTCGAGACCGACTTCAATCCCGACTGGCGTGGCCTGCGCTGGGACGATCCCGCCGCCGGCGACCGGCTGGAGCGCTGGCAGCAGGGCCGCACCGGTTTTCCCATCGTCGACGCCGGCATGCGCCAACTGCGCGAGACGGGCTACATGCACAACCGGGTCCGCATGATCGTGGCGATGTTCCTGACCAAGGACCTCCACCTGCACTGGAGGCTGGGCGAGTCCTTCTTCATGCAGCACCTTCTCGACGGCGAGATCGCCAACAACAACGGCGGCTGGCAATGGTCGGCCGGCACCGGCGCCGACGCGGCCCCCTACTTTCGCATCCAGAATCCCTGGACCCAGACCGCGACCTACGATCCGCAGGGCATCTACATCAAGCGATGGCTCCCCGAGCTGGAGCAGGTCTCGCCCAAGGCCCTCCAGTCCCCGCCGCCTGCCGGAAAGCGCCTTGCCGCCGACTACCCCGCGCCCATCGTCGACCACAAGACCGAACGCGAGGAGACCCTCGCCCGCTTCAAGGCCCATCGCGCGGCGGGTTAGCGCGCCTTGGCTTTCCCGGTTTTTGCTCCTTTCGCCCTCTTGGCTGCTTTCGGCTTCGACGCGGGGCCGGCCAGATCGGTTTCCCGTTGCGGGTCGTGGTCGGGGTTCGGCTGGGGCATCCGGGCCCCAATCCCGGTGCGCCAGGTAGCGAGGGTGCGGCGGAGTTCCGCCGTCTTTTCGGGCTGTTTTTCCGCGAGATTCGTCGTCTCGCCGGGATCGGCGGCCAGATCGTAGAGTTCCACGGATTCGTCCTCGAAAAATTCGAGGAGCTTCCAGTCTCCCCGTCGGACGGCCGAGGCGGGGGTGCTGTGGTGGTAGTGCGGGAGATGCCAGAACAGGGTGTCGCGTTCGATCCGGACGGCGGGGTCGGATAGGAGGGGGGCGAGGCTGGTTCCGTCGAGATCCGGGGCGGAACCGGCGGGAACGCCCGCGAGCTCGAGGAAAGTGGCGTGGAGGTCGGCGGTGGAGGCGGGCGTGGTGCAGACGGTGTCCGCAGGGATGCGTCCGGGCTGGCGGAAGATGGCGGGCACGCGGATGCCTCCCTCGTAGAGGGTACCCTTTTCGCCCCGCAGCGGGGCGTTGGAGGTGTAGACCGTACCGCTCTGGTCGTGTACGAGTCCGCCGTTGTCGGAAACGAAGACGACGAGGGTGCGTTCGGCGATCCCGAGTCGGTCCACCGCATCGACCAGGGCGCCGACGCTGGCGTCGAGCTCTTCGACGAGGGCGGCGTAGTCGGCGCGGCTCGGGTAGCCCTCCACGGGTTCCTTGGCCTCGTATTTTTCAAGCAGCTCCGGAATTGTCTGCAGCGGGATGTGGACGGCGTAGTGCGAGACCTGCACGACGAAGGGGCCTTCGAGATTTTCCTCCATGAAGGCGACGGCGCGCTCGGTCAGGTAGGCCGCGGTGCGACGCGTCTCGGGCTCGCCGGAGACTTCGGGCGGGATGTCGTGGCGGCTCCATTCGAGGACGTCCTGCCAACCCTGATCGGCGGGGCCGTAGCCCGCCCCGCCGAGATGCCACTTTCCAAAATAGCCGGTGGCGTAGCCGGCCGCGCCGAGTGTCTCCGCGACCGTCTCGACCTCGAGGGGCAAGTGCAGCGGCACGGCCGGATCGATCAGCTTGGCGAAGGGGCGCCGGTGTCCCGGAATGTGCTGGGTGATTCCGTAGCGGGCCTCGTGGCGCCCGCTCTGCAAGTTCGCCCGCGTCGGAGAGCAGACCGCCGCCGAGTAGAACTGGGTGAAGCGCATGCCCTCCGCAGCGAGGCGGTCGAGGGCCGGTGTCTCGTGAAAACGGTTTCCGTAGCTGGGCAGGTCGGCCCAGCCGAGATCGTCGGCGAGGATGAGGACGATGTTGAGAGGTCCCTCGTCCGCAGCCGTCGCGCAACGGTGGCTCGCGAACAGGCCGGAGAGCGCGAAGACGGCGAGCGCCAGCAACAGCGATGGGTGCCGAATCGTCATGAAAGATGTTCGCCCTCGCGGAGGGTCCGGAGGGATTCGACGGGATCGCCGGGGGGCACGGCAACTGGGTGCGGTCAGACGATCTGCGAAATGCGCCCCGTGGAGTCGCCGAAGCGCTCTTCCTTGACCCCGATCTGGTCGAGCAGGGTGAGGAAGAGGTTGCACATCGGCGTGTCCTCCTCGACGCGGGTGTGGAGACCGGTTTTGAGAACTCCGCCGCCCTGGCCGGCCACCACGACCGGGAGGTCGGTGTGGCGGTGCCGGTCGGGATCGGCGAGACCACCGCCCCAGACGACCATCGAGTTGTGCAGCAGGCTGTTGCCGTCGACGTCCTTGCGGGAGCTGAGCTGCTCGAGCAGGTAGGCGAGCTGCTGCGAGTAGAAGAGGTCGATCTTGCCGAGCTTCTCAAGGAGATCGGGATTCTTCTGGTGGTGCGAGATGGAGTGGTGGCCCCCCGGCACGCCAATGTCCTTGAAGCTGCGGTTGCTGCCGTCGTGCGAGAGCAGGAAGCTGGCGACCCGGGTCGAGTCGGTTTCGAAGGCGAGGACGAGCATGTCGAGCATCAGGCGGACGTGCTCCTGGAATTCTCCGGGAACACCGGAGGGAGCCTCGACCCCGGGATCGTCGGGCAGGCCGAAGCGCTCCGCCTTCTCGATGCGGCGCTCGATTTCGCGGACGCCGGTCATGTATTCGTCGAGCTTGAGCTGGTCGTTGCGTCCGAGCTGGCGGTTGAGCGACTTGGCGTCTTCGAGGACGAAGTCGAGGATGGAACGCTGGCGCTTGTTGCGCAGGGCGAAGCTGCGCTCGCGCTCCTCCTTCGGACCCGAGCCGAAGAGGCGCTCGAAGACGTGGCGCGGGTTGGCCTCGGGAGTCATCGGCGTGGTGTCTGAGCGCCACGAGAGATTGAACTGGTAGGCGCAGGAGTAGCCCGAATCGCACACCCCGCTCTTGCGGACTCCGTCGCAGGAAAGCTCCAGCGAGGAGAAGCGCGTCTGGTCGCCCACGGCGTTGGCGATGACTTGGTCGATGGAGATGCCGAGCTTGATGTCGGCCCCGGCCGTCTTGCGGGGGCGCGCCCCGGTCAGGAAGGTGGCGTTGGCCCGGGCGTGGTCTCCCGCTCCGTCGGGGCCGGCGGTGCCGTTGATGTGGGCGAGGTTGCCGAAGAAGTGGAGATCCTTCTTGAACTTCGCGTAGGGCTGGTGGGTGGGGCCGAGGGAGAATTCACGGCCCGCGCCCTCGATGGCCCAGAGGTCCACGTTCACTCCGTTCGGCTTGTAGATGAAGGCGGTTCGGAGCGGGGCCCCCGTCGCGGTCGTGGCGAGAGCTTTCCCGTCGGCAGCGGCCTTGGCCGAGGCGCTCCCGAAAAAGGTTTCGAAGGCGGGTAGGGCGACGCCTGCTCCAAGACCCTTGAGGAAAATACGGCGGTTGGTTCGGGAGATCATCTTGACGTTGTGGGAACGGGAACTTCGTTGTCGAGGAGAGATTACGCCTCTTCAACATTACGACAAGCTAGAGTCTCTCGGTGTTCGAACAATTCACGCGATGAAGGCCCTCGGAGGGGGCTTGGATGGACGCGGATCGGTCGCCGTCGGGCCTTTTTTCCCTTCCTGCCTCCCTCGCCGTCTCTTTTTCTCTCGAAACTCGCGGCTTTTCGCCCGATGCGGTCTCGTCTACGGTAGGGGAATGTTTCGGCGGTGCGGCTCCGGGCCTCCCG
>SLGN01000677.1 GCA_007123695.1 Verrucomicrobiales bacterium | reverse complement strand
TTTTACCCAGCCATATATACTTACCATGTCAATGCCAGCGGCTTGGGCATCCTGAAAATATTGAGGCAAATCAGCATAAACTCCACGGTAAAAACCTCCATGCTGGGCTTTAAGATTTGGTATGATCCATCCGTTCATCCGGTGCATCCACCCGGGAGGATCTGGCCTGGGCATCCAGGTATCAGCCCATGCACGGTAAAAACGGGCGCCTTCATGCCAGGTATCGCTGAAGAAACGAATCACGGTGGGAGCAGAAGTCCATGTCTCTCCAATCTCAACAAAAGGATACTTTATCATGGAAAATGACAGACAATTACTGTGAGCCATTACACTCAGGGCGGTGGTCATAAGCGACTGATCATGACTGCCAACATAAATACTCTCCTCATCATTTGAAAGAGCATACCACTGCATGCTGGCAGGCCAGGGATAGGTCATCTGCCAGGCACGTGTGGAGCTATGTACCGGATCTGTAATCCGACGGCCACCATCCTCGGGCCAGTAAAGCTGGTCTTTTTCAGGACCTTTGCCAAGATCGCCCACACCATAAAGCCATGGAATCCAGACTTCACTGATTTCAAGGCCTGGCTCGGTTTCATTATTTTCAATGGTAGCAGTCCAGATAAGTTGATCATCCTTTAGCTCAACACGAAGAATAAAAGAAATGTCCAGGTGGCGGGACGAGCCGGACGATGCTGGAGACGCGCGGGCGGGGGATGTCGAGGGTTTCCCCGTTGGCGTGGAAGGTCACCGACCGTTCGTCGATGGAGGAGAGGGAGCCGCGCAGGAGGTCGCCGTTGGGCGCGATGAGCAGGTGGGTCGGAATGGTCTCGCGCATGGAACGGGGCACCGCGAGGCTCTGCCGCTTGGCCCGCGGATCGATGACGCGGCGGGGGACGCCGCCGGGAGAGCTCTCGATGCGGAAGCCGCTGAGGCTGATGAGGCTGTCGGCCTGGTTCCAGCCCTGCCAGCCTCCGCCCATCTTAAAGTAGATGCCGTTGCCGGCGGCCTTGCCGGGTTCGGGCTTCATGGTGAGGGCGGTCTTGCCGTTGACGCGGACCTCGATCTCTTCGGGCCTCGCGGAAATATCGATGGAGGCGCGGTTCTTGACGATGGGGATCTGGTCACCGGAAAAGGAGAAGGCGCCGTTTTCATTGACCCGGCCGACAAAGAGCCGGTTGCCCTGCGCCGCCACGATGATGTCGATGGAGGGGCTGCCCGAGTCGGGGCCGGCGGCGAAAAGTCGCATTGTCATGGCGCCGTAGGATTCGCGCCACTCGGCGTCGAAGCGGATGCGGTCGCCAAGCAAGAGGGAGGGATTTCCGAAGCTGCCCGACTTCATCGTGGCGGTGTCGGGCTCGATGACGACTTCGCCCGGCTTGTCTTCGTTGATTTCCCATTCGGGGTCGCGGAAGCCCTCGAGGACGCGTCCGGCGGTCCCAATGTCGACGGCGCGGACGCGGGCGGCGGGGACGTCGACTTGGCCGGTGGTACGGCTTTCGAAAACGACAGTGTCTTCGCTGAAGGAGACGAGCGATCCCACGAGGATCTCGTCGGTCTCGAGATAGAGGCGGGCTTGGCCGAGGGCGACGGGAGCCTCGGCATCGCCGGCGGGGAGAGGGCTGCGCACGACCGAGAGGGCGCAGCCCGAGGCGAAGGCGGACGGCGAGGCGGCGCCGGGCGGCTGCCAGGCGAGCAGGCCCGAGCCGCTGTCGGTTCCGATGTCGAGGCTGCCGTCGGACAGGCGCAGGGTGCCGAGCAGGCTCAGCTTGTCGTCGATGGCGAGAGTGTCCCGGCCGGTGCGGGGAACGGCGGCGCCGTCGGCGAACCGCAGTTCGCGGGCGCCGGCGAGCGAGGCGGCGACGGGGGAGCCGGTCCACGGGGGTTGGATCTTGAGGCTGGCGGGGTCGATCCCGAGAAAGGCGCCGCTGATGGAGGTGCCGGTCTCCCACGCGATGCGCGTGGCGGGCGCGGCGCCGGGGCGGACCTCGGAGGCGTCGGGCAGCAGGATCCATTCGACGAGGTCCTCGAGGGGAAAGCTTTCGCCGTCGAGCGAGAGCCGGTCGGCTCCGGACTCCAGGGAAAGGCCCTCGGTGTCGAAACGCACAGCGCGGTCGTGCAGCCGGAGCCGCGGGCGCGTGAGGTCGATGAGGGGGACCGGTCCGCCGTCCCATTCCCGCACCTCGAGCGAGACGAAGCGCATCTCGGGATTGCGGCTGAGGATGGAGAAGCCCCGGCGCAGGGGATCGCGGGAACGCCGGCCCGGATCGGTGGGCTCGGCCTCGGTCTCGCCTTCGATGGATGCGAGAGGATTCCCGGCCGGGTCGCAGAGCAGGGTCCGGCCGCTGCTCTGGTCCCAGAAGAGCCGCAGGTGCAGCTCGACGGTGGATTCGTCGAGGGTCATGGCGGGCGCGAAACGGCTCTGGTGGGTCAGCACGAGGTGCTCGCCCCAGGTCTCGACCATCGGGCCGCGCTGGGGCTCGCGCAGCAGCCCGACCTCGATCTTGGGGGATCCGGCGGGGAACAGGGCGCGGAAGCGGACTTCGACCTTTTCGGGCAGGTCGATCTCGCGGAAGAGGTTCCCCATCCATTTGTGGGTGGAGAGTTCGCCGCCGAGGTCGAGCTTCCAGTCGGTCGGCTTGCGGTCGCGGCCCGTGGAGATCCAGTCGTCGAGTTCGCCGAGCCCTGAGAGCCCCGAGACGGCGCCACCCGCGCTGGCGATGCGGTTGAGGCGGACGATGTCGGACAGCCCGATCTCGACGGCACCGCCGAGCGGCTCGCAGAGGAAGGCGAGGTGAAGCCCGTCGATGGCGAGCAGCTCGCCGCGGAGCCGGTCGCCGTTCTTCAGCACCAGTTCGAAGGAGGGGCGGGTCGATGCGGGGCGCTCGGGCGAGGGGCCGAAGACGATGCCCTCGAGGTGGGCCGGGTCGAGATCGAAGGGGTCAGCGAAGGGGCCGCCTTCGAAAAGGAGCCGACCTTCTCCATCTTCGCCGGAATCGAGGATCTTGCCGGAGAGTTCGTCGCCGTTGCGCCAGCGCAGGCGGATCTGGCCTTCACCGGGAAATTCGCGCGTGGTGTCGGCGGCGGTCACGGAACGAGCGGCGGAGTGGAACTGCGCGACCGACTCGCCGCAGGGCGCCAGAACGAGCCCGAGGGCGAGCAGCGCGGTGCGGAAATGCGCTCGGGCGCGGGCTGTGGGCGGCGATGGAGGGCGGCGCGGCATCGGGCTAGAAGCGCTCGTAGATGGGCAGGAAGCGGTAGTTCAACGCAAGGGAGAGCAGGGACATGGCGGTGCCGTAGGCTTCGCCGTAGCTGCCGGGAAAGCTGCCGTCGGGCGACTGCTGCTCGGAGAGCATGGAGGCGTGCTTGCGGTTCCACCGGTCCCACAGTTCGGGACTGGCTTGGTAGAGAGCCTGCGCCATGTAGTAGTAGTAGTAGTGGGTGTGGGCCGTCTCGCGGTGGTCGAGGCGCGCGCTGATGTGGGAGAGGGCGTTCTTGAACTCGTCGTTTTCCCGTCTCTGCCCGACGGCGTAGACGAGCGTGGCGACGGCCGAGCGGGCCATCGACTCGCCGCCGCCGCCGAGGCCGCCGCTGTAGGCGACAAAGCCCGAGGTGGAAGTGTTCCGCTGCATGTAGGAGAGGGCGGCCTCGAGGGCCTCGTCGGGCACGTCGATGCCGGCGTTGCGGCAGGCGAAGAGACCCATGAGCACGGCGCCGGTGACCGAGGTGTCGGCGTCGGTGGAGGTGGGGGAATAGCGCCAGGCCCCCCAGCGGTTGGTGCGCTGGGCCTCGAGGGAGAGCTCCACGGCCTTTTCCAGGGTCGTGGCAATGGACTGGCGCGCTTCGGCCGGTTCGGATCCGGTCCACAGATTCTCCTCGTCGATGGCGCCGTAGGCCTCGGCAAGGGCCAGCATGGCGAAGCCGTGGTGGTACATGCTGTTGGGGATGAAGCCGGTGTCTCGCTCCTGTCCGGCGATGATGGCGCGCAGCGCACCCTTGATCTGGTTTCGGTAGGCGCCGTAGTTGGGGTCGTCGCCGGCGGCGAGGAAGGCCATCAGGCAGATGCCGGTGATGCCGTGCTCGGAGCGGCTGCGCCAGGTGCCGTTGTCGCTCTGGGTGCGGGCGAGGTAGGCGAGGCCCCGTTCGTAGACGGTGGCGACCTCGGGCGGGATCTCGCCGCCGAGGCGGACCGAGGGATCCTGCGCCGCGAGGGGCGAGGCGGCGAGAAGGATGGCGCAGAG
>SLGN01000384.1 GCA_007123695.1 Verrucomicrobiales bacterium | reverse complement strand
GGCGCGGATGTCGGCGACGATCTCGGCGAGCCGTTGCTCGCGTTGTTCGATGTGGGCTTCGAGATTGACGACGGACTGGCGGCGGGCGGCAAGCTCCTCCGGCGGGAGGGCGGGAAGGGCTTTCTCGGCATCCTGGGCGGAGACGAGGGCTGGCAGAAAGCTCGCGACGGCGAGCAGGGAGGCGAGGGCGGGGGTTGTTTTCATTGGAGTTTGCAGAGTTGGTTTTTTTCAGAATTGCCTCCGTGATCCTCGTGATCCGGCAGGGAAGGGTGGGGGACAAAAGCCCGCGCTCGCTTGACAAGTTGCCCAATACAAATTTCGGAAACCGAAGTCGAGGAGAAATCATCCAAAGGATGACCGAGCAGAATAAGCGAAACCGTTCGAAAACGCTGCGCGGATTTTGTTCGAATCTCCGCGGGAGGGGGTGATGGCCGTGGCCATGCCGCTGCGCCCGGTGATGGTCTTCCGCCCCGATGAGCCGCCGAGCTTCATTGCCGCCTTCCTCCAGAACAGCGCCCAGCGTCTCGTCGTAGGGGCCGAGGCCGAAGTGGTCTTTCCCGCCGTGCCCGGGCGCGTTTTCAAGGCCAAGGTCGAGCGCATCCAGGAGGCCATCGCCCAAGGGCAGATCCAAGCCACCGGCGCCCCGGTCTTTTGCCCTACTCCGCCCCGCCCGCGATTTCCTCCAACTCCCCGCACAGGGCGAGTGCCTTGAGCGCCTGCGTGGTGGCGATGTAGGTGGTGATGTGGGGGATCTCCACCTCTCCATGGCTGACGAAGGCGCCGCTGGAGGACTGGCGCTCGAACATGTCGCGCAGCGAGCGGTCGGTGGCCTCGGAGACGGGGCCGCCGGCCTGCTTGTCCCATTCGGGCAGGCCGAGGGAGCGCCAGACGGCAGTAAAGGCCCCCGGATGGTGGAGGTGTCCGTTCTTCTCGCGGGGTTCGACCGGCTTGATCTCCGTGGGGACCGATTCGGCGAAGTCGGCGAGCACCTCCGCGTTCGCCGGGCCGAGGTAGGGAGCGAGGGCGGGACGCTCGCTGAGATACGGGCCGGTGGTGTGGCAGTTCACGCAGGATCTCTCGCGCACCCACGCGAGCGATCCCTCCTCGAGGTAGCGGGCGGCGGCGGCGACCGATTCGGGTCCGAAGCTCGCCACCTTCGCCTCGTCGGCGCTCGGGATGGGGATGCGGATGTCGTCGGATTCGTATTGGTAGGCCGGACCGCGCTTGGCGGGAGGCTCCTCGCCGTGGACGGGGCCGAGAAAGCCGAGGCAAAGAGCAAGGCCGAGATCGCGGAGCGGGCGTTTCATGGCATGCGACCGGTGGCGGGTGAGACGGGCAAGGCGCTCGGTTTGCGGCACTGTCGTCTTTTCCGTTGGGGGGGATCGGCAAGGGGAGCAGCGACCTTCTGACGACGTCAGAGAGACTTGAGGTATTCGATCACGGCGCGTCTCTCGTCGGCATCGAGATCGTCGCCGTAGAGATGGCCATCGGCGGAGTGGCCGGGCAGAGTGGTGTCGTAGACGTGCTTGTCGCCGCCCGAACTCTCTTCGGAGAACTTCCAACCGACACGGTCCAAGTCGTAGTCGCGCGGGCTGAAGCTGCGGCGCCAGTGGGTGGGGCGCTTCGTCGAGTCGAGCAGGGCCTCAAGGGTGGGCACGGACCCGTTGTGCAGGTAGGGCGCGGTGGCCCAGACGCCGTCGAGCGGCGGGGCGACGTAGCCGGGCAGCGGCACGAGACGGGCTCCGTGCTCGCCCTGTCCGAACCAACTGTGGTTGTAGACCGAGGCGTGGACTTCGTTCTGCTCGATCGCGGCGAGGGCGAGAGCGGGGTCGGTCCCGATCTCCTCGAGGGAGACGAGCAGGTTGGGATAGCTTTCCTCTTCGCCGTAGCGGCCATGGCAGCCCGAGCAGTTCACCGAGAAGACGCGCTCGCCCTTGGCCCGCAGGTCCGGGTCGATCTTGCCGGGAAAGGGCGGCGCCTCGAGGGTGTTGATGAAGGCGAGAACATCGACGAACTTCTCGTCGATTTCGGCGGCTTCCTCGGCGCCCTGCATCGTGAGCAGGCTCGAGGCCATCATCGAGCGGGCGAAATCGCCCCGGCCCATGCCGTTGTGGAACATCGCATTTTTCTTGCGCAGCAGCCAGAGGGCCGGCACGTCGCTCGGTATTACTTCAGACTCCGGAGGCAGGGGCAGGAGGGGTTCGTTGCTCCATTCCAGCGTTTCCGGATCGCGGTGGGCGGCGAGGACGTAGGCGAGCTTCAGTGCGGGATTGGTTCCCGCGACCTGGGTGCGGATGTGGGGGGCGGCGGCGCGTATGGCGTCGCGGAAGGGTACGAAGGCTTCGTATGCAGGGGAGTTCGCTCCCGACTTCAAGCGCAGCATTCCATCGACGAGATTCGCAGTGGTGGCGGCGTTTTTGGTGAAGTCGCGCAGGCTGTTCCCGAGACCGAGGACGAACTCGCCCTTGAGCGGCTGGGCGTGGCAGCCGAGGCAGTTGGTGGACGCCACGACCTCTCCGTTGGGCGCGGTCACGGCGGTCATGGCCGCGGGCAGGGTCGCGTTTTCCCCCTCGCGGCCCAGCTCGTTGGCGGACTTGCTGCCCGCAACGAGACGGTAGATGTCGAGAGGAACGCCGCTCTTGAGGTAGTCGCCGTTGAGAAGGTAGTCCCTGCCCTTGGCCGGGTCGCCGCTGCGCTGCCGCGATTCGGGCAGGGGCATGCGGCCGCGGGCGTCGAAGCCTTCGGCGGCCTGGAGCACGGGACCGAGGAAGACAGCGAGCCAACCGACCCTCGCTGCGCTGCTCAGGAAACGACGCGCTCGGGGGGCGGTGCTGGGGGAGGAGGGGCGGAAGGGCTCCACGAATCTCATGGGTCTCTTCTACGGGAGTTTGTCGAAAGCGTCAAGTCGGCTCGCGGAAACCGAGTGGGGCGGCCTTTGGAAAGAAATAAATATTGAAATTATTGTATTTATTGAATATTTTGAGGCGGTCGAGTTCTTCCGCCTACCCAATTTCTTTCCCATGGCCCCAAAATTTTTTCTACGCAAGCTCGCCGCCCTGCTGCCGGCGGGGCTTCAGGACAGGCTGCGACGGCGGCACTACCGGCGCAAGCTGAAGCTGGCACGGGTGACCGACGAACCCGACCTCGCCGTTGTCGGTCTGCTCACGAAGCCGGGTGACACGGTCTTCGACATCGGGGCGAATTTCGGCTTGTTCACCCGTTTCCTTTCCGAGTCCGTTGGCGGGCAGGGCCGGGTCTACTCCTTCGAGCCGACCGACGACATGCATCGCGTGCTGGGGAACAACTGCGCGAGTCTCGGTCTCGCCAACGCCGAGCCGCTGCGTCTCGCTCTCTCGGACCGCAGCGGCGTTGCCCGGATGGCGATCCCCGTGCGCGAGGACGGCAGCTTGAACCACTACGAGGCGAGCATCGTGGCGGAATCGGGCGACGAGGGAGAGGCGGACCGGTCCGTCTCGGTGGAGACCTGCACTTTGGACGACTTCTGCGAGAGCCGGGGGGTCGAGCGGGTCGATTTCATCAAATGCGATGTCGAGGGGCACGAGATCGAAGTGCTCGAGGGCGCCCGCCGCACGATTTCGATGCACCGTCCTCCGATGTTGATCGAAGTGAACGAACCGCTCGACGCGGGCGGCCACGGCAGTCGGGTGCTGGACCTCGTCACCTCGCTGGGCTACCAGGTCCACACCCTCCATGGGGGCGACATCCGCCCCTGGGCGCCGGGGGAGCAGGCCGTCAACTACGTGCTGATGCCCCGGGGCGGGTCTCAGGACTCGTAGCGCGTGTCCGAGGGGTAGGAACCGAAGTCGCGGAGCCGGGAGCAGAATTCGTGCGCCTCGTCGAGAGCCTTGCGCAGGGTCGGGTCGGTGCGGTTGCCGTCGATTTCGACGAAGAACCGGTATTGGTGAGGGCTCCCGAGGATGGGCCGCGACTCGATCCGCTTCATGTTGACGCCGTGCGCGGCGAGAGGGCCGAGGAAGCGGAACAGGCTGCCGGCCGAGTCGGGCAGCTCGACGGCCAAGCTCGTGCGCGAGTTCTCCGGCGAGTCCTCGTTGGCGTTGCGTGAGACGACGAAGAACTCGGTGATGTTGGGGACTTCGGCCTCGATGGGGTAGTGGAGAACGTCGAGCCCGTAGCGTTCCGCGCTGTCGCGGGCCCCGATCGAAGCCGAACCCGGTTCCTGCGAGGCGGCGATGGCGGCGTTCGGCGTGCTCGGGGTGACGATCTGCTCG
>SLGN01000207.1 GCA_007123695.1 Verrucomicrobiales bacterium | reverse complement strand
GTCCACGACGCGTGAGACTACGTGGTAGAAGGAACAGCCGAAGCCGAGGATGCGTGCACTCATTTAGAAATCAAAACCGATAGACAAATTAAACGTATAAATTTTACATCTGTACATTCATTATGCAAGGTGCTTTGACGTCTTGGAATGACAATCTCGGTTTCATTCGTGCCGGAGTGCCTCGACGGGGTTCATCCCGGCGGCCCGAAGAGCGGGGGAGATTCCAAAGAGAACTCCGGTGATCACGGAGATCGAGAAGGCGAGCACGGGAGCCCAGAGCTGGATGATCGTCACCATCTCCGCAAAATGCGTGATGAGCAGGGGGATGGAAAGTCCGAGGGCAACTCCGAGGACACCGCCTGCGCCGGAAAGCATCACCGTCTCGATGAGGAACTGCATGACGATGTCCTTTTTCTTCGCCCCAAGAGCTCGGCGGATGCCGATCTCGCGGGTCCGCTCCGTTACCGTTGCGAGCATGATGTTCATGATGCCGATGCCGCCGACAAGCAGAGAGATCGCGGCAATGGACCCGAGCACGATGTTGAAGATCTGCTTGGTGCGCTCGGCTCGGCGCAGCAGGTCGAGGGGAACCACCATGGTGTAGTCGATTTCCTTGTGGTTGCGCTCGAGAATGTGGCGGATCGCATCAGCGGCGGGCATGACCTGCTCGGGCGTGTCGATGCGAACGGTGACCTCGTGGAGTTCGACTTTCTCGGCTTCGAAGCTGCCGGATCGGTATTTGAAGAGCACTTCGCCAAAGTGCTCGGAAAGCGTCGTCAGCGGGATCATCATCTCCATCCCTTCGCTGGACTTGCTTCCCTTTCCCTTTCCCTTTGCCGTCGGCGCGTCTTGTTCCGAGGCAGCGGCGCGGTCGTCGGATATAATGCCGATGACGCGAAAGTAGCTGCTGCGGATTCGGACGGTTGAACCGATCGGTTCGCTCAGGGGGAAGAGATGCTTGGCGAGACTCCTCGACAGGACGCATACGGTGGCCCTCTGCTGCATCTCCAGCTCGGTGAAGTAGCGGCCCTGCAGGAGGGTGCGGTTGCGCATTTCGGGAAACCAAGGAACGGTGCCGAGGGTGGTGCCGTCGATCCTGTGCGACCCTCTCCAGATGTAGTCCTTCATTTCGCGGGCGGGCACGGTGACCTCGACGCCGGGTACTGTTGCTTGGATTTGGGAAATGTCTCGGTAGGTGAGACCGTAGCTCAGAACGAGGGAGCGCGTCTCCTCGCCCGCCGTCGCGCTGTTGGTCGGCTTGACGGAGCGGATGATGACGTTCTGGCTGCCGAGTTCCTTGATCTGCTCCTGGGCCTCGTGGCTCGCACCTTCGCCGATGGCGAGCATGGCGATGACCGAGCTGACTCCGAAGACGATGCCCATGGCAGTCAGCAGCGACCGGAGCTTGTGCAGCCAAAGGCTCTTGATGCCGAGGAGCACCGACCTCTTCAGCCGGAAGAGGGACAGCTCCCGAAAGATCTCTGGAGGGGTCATGCGCCGGGCGCCTCCCCGCCGCTATCGAAGGCAACGGCTCCGTCCTTGAGCCTGATCACGCGAGGGGTGCGCTTGGCCATGCCTTCGTCGTGGGTGATGAGAATGAGTGTCTTGCCGTCGGCGTTGAGGCCGTCGAAAATCTAGAGGATGTCGCCGCCGGACTTCGAGTCGAGGTTGCCGGTGGCTTCGTCGGCGAGAATGACGGCGGGGTCGTTGGAGAGGGCGCGGGCGATGGCTACGCGCTGCTGCTGGCCACCGGAAAGCTCGGTGGGCCGGTGGTCGAGCCGTTTGCCGAGACCGACGCGGCGGGCCAGCTCGACTGCGATTTCCCGGCTTTCCTTTTCGGGCACGCCTTGGTAGTAGAGAGGAACCTCGATGTTCTCGACGACGGTGAGCTGCTGGATGAGGTTGTAGCTCTGGAAAATGAAGCCGAGCTTCTTGCCGCGCACCTGGGAGAGTTCGTCGTCGGGCAGCTCGGAGACGTCGATGCCGTCGAGCAGATATTGCCCTACGGAAGGCTGGTCAAGGCAGCCAAGGATGTTGAGCATGGTGGATTTTCCGCAGCCGGAGGGACCGAGGATGGAGATGTAGTCGCCATGTCGGATCTTGAGATCGATGCCCTGAAGAGCCTTGACGAGCGTGTCGCCCATCTGGTAGTGCTTCTCAACGCCGCGCAACTCGATGACCGGAGCAGCGAGCTTCTTCGAAGCGGGGGTGGGCACGGCTCGAGAGGCGGGCGCAACCACAACGCTTTCAGGCGCGGTCATCGCTGGGGGGATTCGCGGCGTCTTCGATCGCGGCGGTGGCGGAGGATCCAGCGGGGACATTCTCGTCGGCAGGGATGCGGTCCTTGGCGATTTTGGTCTTCTCAACCTGGGGCGGTTCGTAGTCGCTGGGCATTTTCAGCAGCACGAACTCTCCTGCATCGACGCCTTTGCGCAGTTGGACGAAATCGTTGTTGTTGGACCCGATCTCGACGGGGCGCCTTTCGTATCCGTTGCGGTCCTTGACAAAGACGAAGTGCTTCCCGTTTTCAATGAAAACGGACTGGACGGGCGCGTAGACGACATCTTCAAGTTCGTCGACGATGATTTCGGCCCGCGCGCTCATCCCCGGCTTGAGAAACTCGTGGGTGCCCTCGATCTCGATGGTGGCGGGGTAGAGTTTGAGAGTGGGGTTGTAGCGCGAGGCGTTGGAATCCGGCAGGACCGCGACCTTTGCGACCCGTCCGACGAGCTTTTTGTCGGGGACGGATTCAGCGGTGATGTGGACCTTTTGACCGATGACGATCTTCTTGATGTTGGATTCGTGGATCTTGACCTCAAGGCCCAAGTTCGACATGTCCGGAATGGTGAGGATGGGCTGTCCGGTCTTGAGGGTGGCTCCTTCCGAGATGCCCTCGTAGGCCCGCGAGCTGAAGTAGTCGCCGCTGGCACCGCCGTAGGCGACGAGACCGGTCTGGGTTGCTCGGACAATGCAGCCCGCAAGTTGCTCGTCGAGATGTTCCCGCTTCTTGAGCTCAAGATCGTAGCGCCGCTTGGCGGAGCGGTACTTCGAGTAGGCTTGCGACATCTGCGCCATTTTGGACCGCTTCGTGCGGATGAGATCGAGTAAAGCCTCCTCATAGAGAGAAAGCATTTTCTCGGCTTCTTTGGGAAACTCGTAGTCGCGGAAAAGCTCCAGTTCGGTTTCGGTGCGCTGGAGGGCGAGGCGGGCCTTGTCGAGGCCGACGAGTTCGTTCTCGAGGGTCTGCTTGGTGATGAATTCGCGCTCGTGGAGGCGTTTGGCACCGGCGACGGACTCTTCCACCACGGCCAGCTCGGAGGATGCGACGAGGGCTTCGTCGCGCATGCGGCGAATGCGCTGCTCGGCTTCGCCATCGCCAAGGAGTTCCTCGGAGAGAAAAGCCGAGAAGTTGACTTTCGCAGCGAGGCTGTCGTTGGCGGAGAGGGCGAAATTGGTGATCTCGTTCTCGCCTTCGTCGGTTTCGCTTCGTTTCTTCGCTCCAAATCCATCCGCGATGAGCTTTGTCGCCTCTTCCTCGTAGCCGGCGAGGCTGTCGTTGTCATAGGGCAGCCCAAGCTTCTTGAGGGTGGCTTCGGCCGCCTGCGCACCGACGAACTTCTGGAAGTCGAGAAGGGCGAAGCGAAGCTTCTGGCGTGCTGCCTTGATGCCGCTGAGGGCCTCGCTCTCCTGGATCTCGATGTTCTGCTTTGCCTCGGCGAAGGCTGCCTCGGTCTGCTGGAACTGCACCTCGTGGTCGACGATGGACTCTTCGAGAACGGACTGGTCGAGGCGGACGAGAACTTTCCCGGCCGCCACGTCTTCCTCGGTGACGTAATATCCCTCCTCGATGACCTCGAGAATCTTGATGCCGCTGGAGAGCTTGACCTCGTTGCGGTATTCCTCGTATTTCAGGGCTTGGATGTTCCCGCCCTCTAGAACGTCGATGACGAGGTCGCCGCTTTGGACAGCGGCAAAGGGGAGATCCCTGTCCGTTTTGCTGGACTTGCCTTTGGCCGTGAATCCGATGGCCGCAGCGAGAATCGCCACGAACGCCGATGCGGCGATGATTCGCTTTTTCATAGATTGTGGGGGTAGGGGATCAGGGGCGCTCCTGACGAAGCATCTCGGCCCACGATCCATCTTCGGTAATATAGAGGATCCCCATGTCTCTCCAAAGGCGCATCCGCGCCAAGGTGTGACTGATGACCGTGGCGGTGCGCTGGTTCTGCGAGTTGACAAGATCGTTCTGCG
>SLGN01000141.1 GCA_007123695.1 Verrucomicrobiales bacterium | reverse complement strand
TGGAATTGGGAACGCGTCGATTTCTTCGGGGCACCTGAGTAGACGGAACCACGAAATTATGTGCCGATCAAGCGTGCCGCAGTGTGCGAGAACGGTTTTTAAATTAAGGGACGGGCGATGAATTGTTGGATCGACCCTCTCAAGTCACGGACCCAACCCTCTTGAACGGCCGACCCAACCCTCTTGAACGGCCGACCCAACCCTCTTGGGTCGGCGGCCATGCTATCAAAAGAATCAGCGAAAATCAGCGCCGATCAGCGGTAACCCCGACATCACTCCACCCTCAGCGGGACGCTGGCGCTGTGGCTGTTGAATTCGGGCGCGTACATGCACTGGATCTCGGCGACTCCGCTCGGGTAGTCGCCGCGGAGCTGGACGCGGACTTCGGTCTCGAAGACGTAGGTGCCCTTCGGCAGATACTCGATGAAGAAATGGCTCGCGATGTCGCGGGTCGATTCGTAGTAGGCGAGGCCGTCCTGGAAACGCCAGCGGCTCAGCACGTTGACAGGCTCGGTGCCGCTGCCGCGCTGGTCCTTGAGGTGGACGAACTCGAGGTCGCGGTCGGTCCTGAGCTCGACGCGGGTGACGAGCTCGTCGCCGGGCTTCAGCGCGGCCCCTTCGGCGAGGGCCTTCAGCTCGGGGCCGGCGGGACCGTGGACTTTGAGAAAGAGGCTCTTCTTCAGGTTCAGCGGGTTGTCCTCGTGCGGCGTCACCTTGGCGATGTCTTCGAGATACTGCCAGTGCAGGCTGCCCCAGGAGACGCCGGGATCGGTCTTGGTCAGGGTGACTTGGCCCATCTCGGGCCGGATCTCGGCGGCGGCGAAGCGCCTTTCGTAGAAGCCGGTGCCGGCCTCGACCTGCTCGGGCTCCACCTCGGTTCCGCCGAGCGAAAGGCTCACGAGGGCGTCGGACGCGAGCAGGTCGCTCCCGCCGAGGAGGAGGGCGTAGACGGCGTCGGCGGTGGACTTGGTGCTGGGCCAGGCCTGGGTCTGGCGCTGCTTCAGGAGCCAGACGCGGCAGTCGTCGGCGGTGGCCTGATCGTCGCCGACTTCGCGGAAGGCCTCGACCATCATCGCCTGGGTCTCGATGGGGGCGCGATACCACCACCAATGCTGCTCGGTGTCGCGCCAATGGCGACCGAGTTCCTCGTCGTTGACGGAGCGCTCCAGGAGGGAGGCGAGAATCTCGGAGGGTGTTTCCGCGTCGCCCAAGCGCTTCAGGCCGAGGGCGACGTGGGCTTGGGAAAGGCGGGAAAGTTGGGGCCAATGCTTCTTCGCGAGATTGTGGAAGTAGTCGATCGCAGGCTGGTGCTCTCCGGCGATCGGACGGCGGTCGAGGAAGAAGCTGCGGGCGTAGAGGTAGAGCGCCTCGAGGCTGCCGAAGCTCTCGGCCTTGTCGCGGAGGCAGGTCTGGTGTCGCCCGGCGATCCAGGCGTCGAGCCGGTCGAGGGCGCGCAGGGCGAGGCGGTCGTCGATCTCCACGCCGAGGTAGCCGAGTCGGCCGAAGCCGCTCACCAGGTAGAGGGTGACGAACTCGTTCTCGCGTCCGCCGGGGAACCAGGGCCAGGCGCCGTTGTCGATCTGCATGGCCTCGAGCTGGGCGAGGGCGGCGGCGGTCTCGGCGTCGAGGCGGTTGCCGTCGAAAAGGAGGCCGACGTTTTTCCGGGCCTGGGTCTCGTTCTTGGCGGCGCGCAGCCAGGGCGTCTCCTCGACGAGGACGCTCTTGAGCTCCTCGTTCTTCAGCAGCGGACTCTCGAGGGCTTCGGGCTGCGCCTCGCGCCAGAGGTCGAAGACGCGGCGAATCTTCGGATCGGAGTTGGCGATGTGCCGGGCGAGGGCGTTGGCGTAGAGGCGGTTGAAGACCTGCTCGGCGCACTCGTGCGGGAACTCCATCAGGTAGGGCAGCGACTGCACCGCATACCAGGCCGGCTGGGAAACGACCTGGGCGGTCAGCGATTGGTGCTGCAGCGTCTCGGAGCCGGCGCTTTCGAGCAGTTTCGCGAGGGTGAAGCTCCTTTCCCCGGCGTCGCGGATCGGCAGGGTGATCGACTCGGTGAGGAGGATGCGGCGCGAGAGCACCGGCAGCCAGCCTTCCTCGCCGTCGGAGACGGTCCCGGTCGAGGCCACGGCGCGATACTGGAGGAAGCCCTGCCCGTCGGGAACGGCGATGCGCCAGGCGTAGGTCCGCGACTCGTTCGCGGGGATGTCGAGGCCCTGCTCGGGGGTGCTGTTGCCGAGCGCGGGGTTGGCGTCGGCGAGGCTGGCGGCGTCGGAGAACTCGAGGCGCACCTTGCCTTTGACGGGACTCGTGGCTTTGTTCGTTACCTTCACGGTGAACTCGACGGTGTCGCCCTCGCGGAGGAAGCGCGGGGGATTCGGCTGCACCATGAGGTCCTTGGAGGTGACGGCCTCGCCGGTGAGGAGGCCCGAACGCAGCTCGCGATCGTGGGCGAAGCCGAGGAACTTCCAGGTGGTGAGAGCCTCGGGCATGGTGAACTCGATCCGCACCGTGCCCGATTCGTCGGCGAAGAGGTGGGGGAAGAAGAAAGCGGTTTCCTCGAGGTTCTTGCGCGCGCCGACTTGGCTCCAGTCGATGTTTTCGCCAGCGGCTGGGGCACCGTCGGCGAATCCGCCTCCAACGCCCCCTTCGGCTGGCGTGGGTGCCTCTTCCATGGCGAGCATCCCAGCGGCCGGAATGTCTGCGGTAGCGGTGTCGGCGAAGGCATCTCCGTCAAGGGAGGACCTCACCATGCCGGACATCCTCGCACCCATCCTCATGCGCAGGTGCCCCCCGGAAGGAGCCGAGAGCAGATGGGGAAACTGCCGCCATTGGGGCGTGCCGCTCTCGAAGGTCAGGTGCCAATGCGCGAGGGTCTGAGGATAGGGAATCCAGACGTTCTGAAACTGGCTCAGCCGCCACGAGCTGTCGGAGCGGAAGCCAGGGAACCGATCCATCCAGGAGTGCGACCGAAAGGCGTCGAGCGAGGCGTCGTACATCGCCGCGACCATCTCGACGGGCTCGTCGGCCCCGGCCCCTTCGACGACGAGGGTCCAGCTTTCCTTCGCGCCCGGCTCGAGCTTGTCGCGCATCCGCTCCCAGCGCAGCGAGTATTCCTTGTTCGTCCAAGGCACCGCCACGCTGCGGCTGGTGAGGTGGGCCCGGTTCTCGCGGATCTGGGTGACATGCAGGGTGAAGCCGCCACGCTCGGCCTCGGTCACGGGCACGGAAATGCCCTGCTGGGTGCGGCCCGGCTCGGTCCAGTAGCGCTTCACGATCTTGCCGCGATGCTCGACCTCGACGAAGGCTCGGCCCTCGCCGTAGCCGGTGCCCCAGAGGGCGTGCAGCGACTGGCCGGGCTGGAGGGACCAGTTCTCGGCGGAAAGATGGTGCGCCACGCGCACGGGGAAGGCCGCTGCCTCCGGATCGACAACGCGGATGGGGAGCAGGGCGGTGACCTCGCGCCCGGCGCGGTCCCGGGTCGCAAGGACGGCGCGGTATTCGCCGGCGGCGAGCTTGACCTCCACTTGCGCCGCACCGCTCTCGTCGGTCATGAACTCGTCGCGCTGCACCACCTCGCCGAGGGGCCATTGGTTCGGATCGGAAAGGTCGGGCTCGGCTTCGGCTTGGGCTTCGGCCTGGTGACGCGGCAGCCAGCTCCGCCCCTCAAGACGCGGGCGATGCACCTTGTCTGGGGCCTCGAGACGATGGACGGTCAGGGTGCCGCCCGCAGCGAGGGGCTCCCCGTCGAGGCTGGCGGTGCCCACCGAGACGACCACCGGCTTCGCCACGGTCTGCCATTCCTCCGCCGCGAGCTCGGCCTTCAGCGCGGTGTAGCCGACGGTGGCGCTCTTCGAGCCGGACCGCGTCTCCCCGGCGGGGTCGGTGACGTCGGCGTGGACGGTGAAGACGAAGGAAGGCTCGGCCTTTTCCTCGATCGAGAGGTCGGGCTCGGCGGCGAAGCGGACCTCGAAGCTGCCGTCGGCCGCCGTGGTCGCGACGCCGTTGGCGATTTCCTTGCCGCCCCGGTCCATCGGCGGGAAAAACCAGCCGCACCAGCGCAGCCAGCCCGGCCAGCGGGCCTCGCGGACGACGCGCCAGCGCACCTCGGCTCCGTCGACGGGCGCGCCGGCATAGGTCTCGGCCCGTCCCGTCATGGCGACCTCCTCGCCGAGCTTGGGCGACTCCGCCGGCGCGGCGAGGGTGACCTGGAACTTGGGACGCTTGTATTCCTCCACCGAGACGACGACGGAGCCGCGATGGCTCTC
>SLGN01000570.1 GCA_007123695.1 Verrucomicrobiales bacterium | reverse complement strand
CGCAGGTAGATCTCGCCGAAGACGACGCCGTCGAGCCAGAGACCCGAGGGACCAAGATCGTGGAAGCGCGGAAAGTAGTCCGCCGGACTGATGCCAGGAGGCACGTTCATGCCGCCGGGATACTGGGGGGAAGGGAGCCGCCCGCCGTTTTCTCCGGCGAAGTTGAGCGTGGCGGTCGCGATCTGCTTCACGTTTGCGACGTTCTTCATCGCCTCGGCCAGTTCCTTGCCCTTGTTCAGCCCGGGAACGAGAAGCGCGACGAGGATCGCGAGAATCGCCACGACGACGAGTATCTCGATAATGGTCATGCCGCGCCGGCGGTCCGGAAAACGTGGGAAAGAGGTCATCTGCCAGGAGGGGGATAGGGGAGTCCGGGCCGGATGTTTCCAGAGGATCTCCAGTCTCCATCGTAGCGGAAATGCGGAAACGGGGTCAAGAAGGAAAATCGCCGTTGCGCCGATTTTTTCGGCTTTTTCGCGCATCGCCCCCGCGCCCCCCGGCCCGGACCTCGCGCGGAGGTCTACCCGCGGATCTTCGCGAGGATGGTTTCGGTGACCTGCTTGGGATTCGCCTTGCCCCGGCTGCGCTTCATGACCTGGCCGACGAGGAAGTTCGCCGCCTTGTCGTTGCCGCCCCTCACGTCGTCGACGGGTCCGGGGTTGGCGGCGACGACTTCGTCGATGATGGCGTCGATTTCGCCCGAGTCGGCGGGTTCGAAGCCCTTGGCCTTGGCGATGTCGGCGGGCGACTCGTCGGGGTGTTCGAAGAGATGGGCGAAGACTTCCTTCCCCTGGTTGTTGGAGACGGTGCCGGACTCGACGAGATCGACGAGGGAGGCGAGGGCGTCGGGGGCGACGGGGCATTCGCCGATGGAGAGGGCCCGGGCCTTGAGTTCGGCGAGCAGGTTGTTGATGACCCAGTTGGCGATTTTCTTGGGCGCGGAGGATCCGGCGGCGGCGGCTTCGTAGTAGTCGGCGAGGGCGCGGTCGGAGGCGAGGACGGAGGCGTCGTAGTGGGTGATGCGGTAGCTTTCCTCGAAGCGGGCCACCTTGTCGTGGGGAAGCTCGGGGAGCTGTCCGCGGATCCGGTCGAGGAAGGGGGCGGTGCGCACGGGGAGGAGGTCGGGATCGGGGAAGTAGCGGTAGTCGTGCGCGTCTTCCTTGAGGCGCATCAGTTCGGTCTGGCCGACTTCGTCGTTCCAGCGCCAGGTCGCCTGCTGGATGGGCCGGGCGGCCTCGACCTCGGCGATCTGCCGGCCGATTTCGTGGTGGATGGCGCGGCGCACCGCCGAGACCGAGTTCAGGTTCTTGAGCTCGATCTTGGTGCCGAGCTCCTCCTGGTCGCGGGGGCGCACCGAGATGTTGACGTCGCAGCGCATCTGGCCTTTCTCCATGTCGGCGTCGGAGACGCCGCTGTAGACGAGGATCTGCCGCAGCGAGTTGAGGTAGGCGACGGCTTCCTCGGGCGATTCGATGTCGGGCTCGGAGACGATCTCCATCAGCGGGGTGCCGGCGCGGTTGAAGTCGATGGTGGTGTAGGCGGCGTGGTGGGTGGACTTGGCGACGTCCTCCTCGAGGTGGATGCGGGTGAGCCGCACCGACTTGCCGGGGTTGGCGATTTCTTTCTGCGCGTCTTTGGGGTAGGCCAGTTCGTAGAGCGGCACGGCTCCGCCGAGGCAGAGGGGCAGGTCGAACTGCGAGATCTGGTAGTTCTTCGGCATGTCGGGGTAGAAATAGTTCTTCCGGTCCCACTTCACGACTTCGGGGGTGCCGCAGCCGAGCAGGGCGCCGACGACGAGGGTGCGCTCGATGGCCCCGGCATTGAGCTTGGGCAGGGCGCCGGGCAGCCCGAGGCAGACGGGGCAGACGAGGGTGTTCGGCGCGGCGCCGAAGCGCACCGGGCAGGCGCAGAACATCTTGCTCTCGGTCTTGAGCTGGACGTGGACTTCGAGTCCGATGCTGGCAATGTAGTCGGTGGCGGGCATCTGCGCGGGAAGGGGGGGAGTTCAGGTTTCAGGTGCGGCGGCGTCTTCCGCGCGGGGGGCGGGCGGCAGGGAGGAGGCGAAGCTTTCGAGCAGCTCCCGCAGGGGAAAGGCTTGGAGCGAGGCTTGCCGTGCCGGATCGCCGGCGGCGGCCTGCAGCGCTGGCTCGGTGGCGATGGCGAGGTAGTCGAGCGCGTCGATGGCGGGGCGGATCTCCGGGGCCGCCGCCAGTTCGCCCCAGATCGGATCCAAGGCCGTTGGACCAGCCACGGGATGGGCGGCGAAATGGACGCGCAGCTCGGGTCCTCCCTGGGCGAGGACGAGGGCGACGGCGTGGCGTCTCGCACGGCGGGCGAAGGGGTCGCCCGCGTCGAGGAGCCCGGCGACGAAAGGAAGCGACTCGACCGCGTCGCGCCAACGCGCCGACTTGGGGTAGTCCGGCAGCAGCCCGCCCATTTCGCCGACACCCTCGCGGGCGAGTCCGGCGACGTGGTGGAGTTCGCGCGCCGTGCCGGCGGCGCGGACCATGCCGAAGAACACCAGTATGGTCACCGCGCTGGGCAGGAGCGAGAGCAGTCCTCCGGCGATCCCTTCCGACCAGCGATGGAGGGGGCGGTCGGGATTGAAGAGCCATTTCAGGACGGCTCCGAGAAGGATCCGGGAAACGATGAGAACGACCACGGCGAGGGCCGCCGCCACGGAGAGGCTGACGCGCCAGGGCAGGACCACGTCGAGGGAGGCATGGACCCAAGCCGGAAGCCGGGAGAAGGCGAGCAGCAGCGCGGCGGCGGCGAGGGCCAGCGAGAGCCCCGAGGCGAGCAGTCCGACGACCCCGCGGCCCGAGGCCACGATGAAGGAGGCGGCGGCGAAGAGGGCCGCGACGAGCACGGGAGCGTAGTCGCTCATTCCTGCGTCTCCGGGGAAAGGCCGCCGCAAAGCGCGCGCTGCCGCAGCATGTGGTCGACGAGCACGAGCGCCGCCATGGCCTCGACCATGGGTACGGCGCGGGGCAGCACGCAGGCGTCGTGGCGGCCCCGTCCCTTCAGCTCGGTGTCCTCGTAGTCGGTCGAGACGGTCTCCTGCGAGGTCATGATCGTGGCGGTCGGCTTGAAGGCGACGCGGAAGAAGAGATCCTCTCCGTTGCTGATCCCGCCCTGGACGCCGCCCGAGCGGTTCGTCGTCGTGCGGACGCGTCCGCCCTCCATGCGGAAGGCGTCGTTGTGGTCGCGGCCCGTCATCCGCGTTCCGGCGAAACCCGAGCCGATCTCGAATCCCTTCGTCGCCGGCAGGCTCAGCATGCCCTTGGCGAGGTCCGCCTCGAGCCGGTCGAAGACGGGCGCGCCGAGGCCGACGGGCACGTTGCGGACGACGCAGGCGACCACGCCGCCGATCGAGTTCCCGTCGCTGCGGGTGCGCTTGATGAGATCGACCATCGGCTCGACCGCCGCCGGATCGCCGGTGCGGACGATGTTGGACTCGATCATCTCGCGCGTGACCGAGGCGGGATCGACCGAGGCGGAGAAATCCCCGATCGACTCGACGTAGGGCAGGATCTCGAGCGTCGGCGCGAACTGCGCGGCGATGACTTTCTTCGCGATGGCGGCGGCGGCGACCCTGCCGATCGTCTCGCGGGCGCTGGATCGGCCCCCGCCCTGCCAGTTCCGGATGCCGTATTTGGCCTGGTAGGTGTAGTCGGCGTGGGAAGGGCGGAACTTTCCGGCCATTTCCGAATACGCCTCGGGACGGGCGTCCTCGTTGCGGACGAGCACGGCGATGGGCGTGCCGAGAGTGAGGCCCTCGAAGACGCCCGAGAGGATTTCGGCGGTGTCCGATTCCTTGCGGGGGGTCGTGACCTCGCTCTGGCCGGGGCGCCGCCGGTCGAGGTCGGCCTGGATGTCGGCTGCGGAAAGGGGAATCCGCGGCGGGCAGCCGTCCACGACGACGCCGACGCCCCCGCCGTGGGATTCGCCCCAGGAGGAGAGCCGAAAGAGATGTCCGAAACTTGAGCCCATGAAACCGGAAATGAACGGGATTCGCCGGGACAGTCAACCGTTGGATTCGACGCCGGGCGCAGCGCGCGACTTCGGTGGTGCGGAGCCTGTGCGGGTGAGGAAGCAGCAGTTTTAGAAAAATGGAAATACCTTGGCTGGCTGGCACGGGAGCTGCTTTTCGGAACTGATGGAGTTGCGGCCGAGTGGCCGGAAACAGCTCCCAACCAAACCAAAGATCAGACAGAATGAAAAAACACACCATCAAGGCGGCCGCCGCAGCGCTGGCCGTCTCCGCAGTGGCGAGCGT
>SLGN01000758.1 GCA_007123695.1 Verrucomicrobiales bacterium | reverse complement strand
GGACGCTGGAGGTCCGGGGGCTGTTGCGTCGCCGGGTCGGGGCAAAGGAGGCGGCGGCCTTTCTGCTCGACTTGACGCCACCGGAGGAATACGAGCGGGTCGCGGCGATCCGGCAGGCGGAGCGCGAGGCCCGTCCGAGGAGGGACCGCGGTCTCGGGCGCCCCACGAAGCGCGACCGCCGCGAGATCGAGGCGCTTGGGGAGGGGGAAGGGGAAGCGGCGGCGGAGCGGGAGTGAGGGCGGCCTCAGAGTTCGTCGCCGGACTCGCCGGACTCTTCCGATCCGCCGCGGAGGGCGTGGACGACGAACAGGGTGGTGTCGTCGCGTCCGGCTTCGGAGACGGCCCAGTCGAGCAGACGGGTCGCGACTTGCTCGGCGCTGTGGCCGAGGCGGTCGGCTTCGGCGAGGGCTTCGGCGATGTTCTTGTTCCACAGTCCGTCGACGAGGCCGTCGGAGCAGATCACGAACCAGTCGCCTTCCTCGATGGAGGAGGAGGCGACTTGGGGGCTGACGAACTGGCAGCCTCCGCCGATGGCCTGCTGGAGGACGTTGCGGCGCGGGTGGGTGCGGGCCTGCAGTTCGGTGAGGCGGCCGGCGCGGAACTGCGAGCCGACGTAGGTGTGGTCGTAGGTGAGCTGGGTGAGGGCGCCTTCGCGGAATTTGTAGAAGCGGCTGTCGCCGACGTGGGCGAAGGTGACGCGGGTGCGGTAGAAGAGCCCGCAGACGACGGTCGCGCCCATGCCGGTGAGCTTGGGGTCGCGCTCGCCGACGCGCGAGACGTAGCCGTGGAGGGATTTGACGGCCGCTTCGAGCAGTCCTTCGGGGTCGGCGGCGCCGTGGAAGTCGCCCATCATGGCGGGGAGGAAGCGGCGCAGCTCGCGCACGACGAGGGCGCTGGCGACTTCGCCGGCGGCGGGTCCGCCCATGCCGTCGCTGACGGCGAAAATGAGGCCGTTGTCGTCGATGGACTGCTCGCCGACGAGCGCGGCGCTGTCGGCCCAGCCCATGGCCGAGGAGAAGACGGAGAGGGCGTCCTGGTTTCCGGGGCGGCGGTTCCCGTCGCGGGAAATGCCGCACCATTGGAGGATGCGGTGGGCTTCGTCGGCGTCGCGGCGGTGCTGGGGGTCTTCGAGGATGTTGGCGAGCTCGAAGTCGATGACGCAGAATTGTCCGAGTCGGGCGTTGTAGGTGATGTTGCGTGGGTAGGGATCGTCGTGGACGATGCCGAACTCGTCCTGGAGCCGGGCGAAGAGTTCGGCGGCGCGGTCGGCGCTGATGCTCTGCTCGGCCGGGGCGCCGCAGTTGGTGGTGACGATGGTGAGGGTCTCGGGGTCGCTGTCGAGGAGGCGCGGGACGAAGTCGCAGCCGCGTGCCTCGAGCGCCTTGAGCACGCGCACTTCGTTGGCGAAGCGTTCGTCGCGGTCGGTGCCGCGGAAGGTCTTGTGGACGCGGCCGTCGTAGCCGACTTTGACGATGGAGCGGATGCCGTCCTTGGCGATCTTCATGTTCGGAAAAAAGGGGGAGGGGAAAGGGAGGTTCAGGCGCCGTCGTCCTCGACCACGGCGCCGTCGCAGAGGTGGATGCGCCGGTCGACTCGATCGAGCAGGCGATCGTCGTGGGTGGAGAAGAGGAAGGCGGCGCCCCGCTCGTCGTTGATGCGCCGCATGAGGTCGATGATGAGGTTGGCGTTGCGCGTGTCGAGGTTGGCGGTGGGCTCGTCGGCGATGACGAGGACGGGATCGGTGACAAGTGCGCGGGCGATGGCGACGCGCTGCTGCTGGCCCCCGCTCATTTTCTGGGGGCGGTGGTGGAGCCGCTCGCCGAGATCGACCTCCTCGAGCATGGCGCGGGCGCGCCCGGCGGCTTCGGCGCGCGGGATCCCGAGGATCTGCAGGGGGAGCATCACATTTTCGATGGCGGAGAGCACGGGGACGAGGTTGAAGTTCTGGAAGACGAAACCGATCGAGGAGTTGCGCAGTTCGCTGCGTGTTGCGTCTCCCAACTCGGCGGCGGGGGTGCCGGCGACGAGGATCTCGCCGGAGGTCGGCGTGTCGAGGAGACCGACTAGGTTGCACAAGGTTGACTTGCCGGAGCCAGAGGGCCCCCACACGGCGACGAATTCGTGCTCGCCGATGCCGAGCGAGACCTCCTGGAGGGCGGTCACCTCCACATCGCCGAAATGGTAGGTTTTTCTGAGATTTCGGGTTTCCGCAACTTTCATGGCGCCAAAGCGGCTTTCGGGCTTGCAGTCTAGTCGGCCCCGGCCACTTTGCACGGGTTTTCATGATCGAAGAGACCTTGCTGGCCATCTGGGGGGCGTGGACCCTGCTGATCCTCGTCGCGGCCTTCCGCGTGCTGGGGTTCTCGGTGGCGCGCCGTCGTCAGGATCGCCGCTGGGGCGACGGGTCCGGCCCGCAGAAGCCGGTGGCGCTGGTGGTCTCGGTGAAGGGCTTCGACCTCCAGTCGACGCCGCGTTTTTTCGACCGGATCTTCGACCAGACCTACCGCGACTACCATGTCGTGGTCTGTTTCGAAAGCTGGGAGGACCCGGTGGCGCAGTGGCTTTGCGAGCATCTGGAGCTGGGGCCGGACGACCGCGTCTGGAAACATCCCGACCCGGCGGCGGGCCTGAGCAGCATCACCCTCGCCTGCGGGGGGATCTCCACCGACGAGGGGCAGAAGGTCCACAACCAGCGGGCCGCCTTCGCCGACCTCGCGGAGCGCGACGAGATCGTCGCCTTCGCCGACGCCGACATCCAGCTGGAAAGGGACTGGCTCGCGCGGCTCGCCGCTCCGCTGAACGCGGGGGCCTACGAGCTCGCCACCACCTACCGATGGCTCGTGCCGAAGCGGCCCACTCTGCCGAACCAGCTCGCCTGCGTGATCAACGCGGCCATCACGACGCAGGGCGGCAACGAGCTGACCAACATCCTCTGGGGTGGTTCGATGGTCTTGACGCGCGAGCTTTTCGACGAGCTCGACGTGCCCAATCTGCTCGCCGGTTCGGTCAACGACGACCTCCGCATTTCGAAGGCGGCGCGGACCTCGGGGCGACGGGTCGGATTCGTCCGTTCCCTGATCCTGCCGACGACGGTCGATTTCGGTTGGCGCAGCTTCTTCGAGTTCGCGAAGCGCCAGTATACGCAGTTCAAGATCTTCAGCCCGGTGCTCTACTTCGCGACGAACGTGGTCCTCGCTTTCTATATGCTCGGCCTCGCCACCATCGTCGCGGCGTTGGTCTACGGGTATTTCCTCGCCTGGGTGCCGGTCGCGGCGTCGTACGTGATCGACCAATTCCGCGCCCTCGCCCGGCAGCAGGTCTATTTGTCGCTTTTCAAAGACGACTCGATCCGCCAGAAGCTCTTCGCGACGAGTTGGCTCGAGCACATGTTCACCCCCTTCTGGATTTCGTTGAACTGGTTCCTGATGGCGAGCACATGGACGCAGCGCCGCATCACCTGGGCGGGGGTCCGCTACCACATCGTGTCGAAGTCGAAAACGAGGATTCTTGGCCGGGTCGAGGCATCGAAGGTGCTGCCGGCGGGCGCGCCTGGCCTCGCTCTGGTCCGTGCCTTGCACGACCGGATGCCGGCTCCGGCGAAGATCGCCGAGGTGGCCGAGGTGGCGGCGAAAACCGGGGAGGAAGTCGCTGCGGTTCCGCCTGCGGCAGCGGTCGCGTCGGAGGCCGACGCCGCTGCTGCACCTTTTGCCGAGATGGCTCAGGCGATTCCGTCGGCTCCGGCAGTCCCGGCCGAACCGATCGCGCATCCCGGTCTTTCCCCGAGGGTCGTCCCGCTCGCGGTGCGACCGGCCGCGCGTCTTGTTCGTAAGCCGCGCGTGCAGGCATCGCAGCCTCCGAAGACCCGCCTGGCCATTCCTCGCGCCCTCGCGCTGCTTCAAAAGGTCCGGCACCCGGCCGCCCTGCGGGTTGCTGGAGTTCGCCCCTTTGCGACGCAGTCGGTGGCGCGGCCGACCCCGGCTCCCGCCGTCTCGCAACCTTCCCGCCTCGGCGTTGCCCGCGGGGTGCTCGCCCTGTCGCAGCGTCCCGAAAGCCGGAGTGCGGCTTCTGCGCGGAAGGCGCATGCTTCGCCGCGGATCCGTTGCGCGGTGCCGAAGGCGGTCGCCGTGTTGCAGAAAACGCCGGTCCCGGCGGCTGCGCGTCTGGGGCGTTCGGGTCGGTCGGGGCGATCGGCGTCCCGGCGACGGTTCGCGGCAGTGGCACCCTTTCTGACGGCGATCCCGTCCGCGCCTCCGCCAAGGCGCCCATCGCCCGGACCCGCCGAGGGC
>SLGN01000294.1 GCA_007123695.1 Verrucomicrobiales bacterium | reverse complement strand
TCGTCAAGGGATTGTATCTGCGCTGCGTGCATCGAAAAGGTGCTTTGAACGGTTACCTGCCATTGGATAAACCAACCGGCGAACGCTAAGACAATTACGAAAATAGAAACGGCTAGCTTCAGGTAATCCTGAACGTTAGATGGCTGCTTTCGTTCTTCGCTAGTCATACATATATTCCTATTTGCAATTAATTTCAATTGCTAAAAAAACAAAAGGCGGCCCATAAAAATGGCCGCCCTTTATGGGTTGGTTAGGTACTCCCCTAACTATGTCGGCCTACAAATAGAACTGATCGGTCGAGTCGTTCGGGTGGAATACCATCGGTAACAACACGGCAGGTGATACGTGTACGTGCGCCTTTGGGGACCCCTCGGATCAGTCCCATGACCGCCATACCTTCTCTTGCCGTACTGATTACCTCACCTACCCCTTCCACTAAGAATTCATAACTTACTATGTTTTCGCCTGCGGGAATCCGGTCATCCCAATGCCATGTATATCGTACATCACTATCAGGGTCTATATCAAGAGACAGGCCGGGTCTCCATCGAATGGACGATTGACTTCTTGCACTCATCGGGTATTCCTCGGCTTGTTAGGTATTTCCATATGCGTAATCGCTCTAGGTACGCGTACACTGGTTACTTCTGACGCTACGAGTATCCCAGTGATCTCTCGTGGCACCATTATATTAGTGACCTCAGGCGGAATGTAAATGCGCCGCCTTGGGTGTGCTGGAATAAACAGGTACGGAACATCAAAGAGCCCTTCGAACCGGTCGGCTTTCTCTTCCTGCGCCGCCAGATAACCTTGGAGGGCGATGTACCCCGCAGCCTGTAGTGTATCGTCGGTAGATTCTGCCGCCGCGACCGTTAGCCTGACCTCTACAGTACCAGAGATGGCCGCCGAATCGTATCCCTGCTCTTGTGCTGCAAGCGTGGCACCAATTTGGACAAGCTCGCCAGTGCCAGAGAAGGAATCGTCGCCCACCTCCTGAGATTGCACCGACCCGGATACCGACACCGTAGCGGCAACAACCGCAAGGTCGTCACCCTGCTCTTGCGCCTGAAGCTCGCTGAGTACGGTAACGAAGCCCGAGCCCGCCGCCAGATCTTGGCCCGACTCTTGCGCATCCAGAGAGGCTACTCGGCCTTCGTACTCGACCACTCCGATTGCAGAGAAACTGTCCTGACCTTCTTCTTGGGCCGCAAGATTGAAATCAATTGCAATTTCGCCAGAACCGGCAAAGAAGTCGGCCCCGACTTCCGTGACCGTGACCGTCACACTGACCGTTACGGCTCCTTCAGCGGTAAGCGTATCGAATCCGGCTTCCGCCGTGTGCATGGAGCCCGCAATGCCTACGTAGTCCACCAGCCCGATGATCTCGGCCTGATCGGCTCCCTGCTCCTGCACGGCCAAGTCGCCAACGATGGCAACCGAGCCGCTGGCGTTGAGTAGATCCTGCGTGGCTTCCTGAACAGCAAGGCTAGCGGAAACCTCTACGGTGCCGCTGGCGGATGCAAGGTCGTTGCCTTCCTCAACAGCGGCGAGCGCCGCTCCAGTGGCCAAGGAAGAGGTGAAGGCCGCAGTGTCCTGCCCTTCTTCGACGGCGGCCATCTGGCCAGAGACCTGTGCCTGCGCGATTCCGGAGAGAACATCCAGTCCTTGCTCGGTTACCGCAAACTCGACAGAGATCGCAACGGTACCTGCGGCGGCCAGCGCATCGAGCCTCTGCTCCTGTGCAGCTAAAGTCCCAGTAGCAGCCGTCTCAGTTGACCCGGCAAACTGGTCTTCACCCTCCTCGGTGGCGGCTAAGGCGGCCTCTACAAGCACCTGACCCGCAGTAATGGAGAGGTCCTGCCCAGAGCCTTGGGTATCAAGAACCGCAGTAGTAGCTACCGCTCCGGTAGCGGCGAATGCGTCTGTTCCTTCTTCCTGTGCAACGAGCGCACTGGTTACTTCAAGGTCAGCGGCTCCCGCGAAGACATCCTCGCCTACTTCCTGTACTACTGCGGTGCCCTGTACTGCAACCTCACCGACTACGAGCGCTGCGTCTTGTGTGCTTTCCTGCGCCGCTACATCCCCGGAAACCAGCACCGAGCCGGTGGCCGCCGCGAGGTCAGCGCCCTCTTCTTGTGCTGATAGTGTAGCGCTGGCTTGTAGCTGCGCTTGGCCTTGCAGAAGGTCTTGACCTTCTTCCTGCGCCTGTAGAACCCCAGCATTAGCAACGGTACCAGAGGCGACAAAGGTGTCTTGCGTCTGCTCAACCGCGTCTAGGCTTCCGGAGGCGGTTACAGTGCCTTCCGCCTGCGCCGTATCCTGCCCTTGTTCTTGGGTAATCAGGAAGACAAGTGTCTGGACATCAGTCGATCCGCTGAAGGTGTCCTGACCCTCTTCTTGCGCCGCGATGGGCTGCGCCTGAATCGCCACCTGACCCGAGAGGGTGGCTACGTCTTGAGTGCTCTCCTGAGCCTCGATAGACCCGCTTATTGAGACGGTTCCTGTCGCCTCCAGCGTGTCTTGGCCTTCCTCCTGCGCCTGTACCTGTACCCCGGCGGTTGCGTAGGCTACGCCCGCAAAAGTGTCCTGTCCGGGTTCCTGCGCGGCTAGGGCCGCATCGACGCCTACGGTGCCCGAAGCGGCAAGCTGATCATCGTTCGCTTCATGTGCAACTAGCTGTGCGTCAACGGCGACCGCCGCCTCTGCGCTGAACGTGTCTGCACCTTCCTCCTGCGCGGCCAGACTGGCGGCAGCCACGACTGCGCCGGACGCCTCTAGAGTATCGCTACCGACTTCCTGAACAGCTAGTTGTGCCTGCGCGACTAGCTCTGATGTACCAGTAAAGGTATCTTGCCCGACCTCTTGTGTAGCAAGTACGCCCGAGACCCCGATGGCACCTGTCGCGGCCAGCGTGTCGGCACCCTGCTCCTGTGTGGCAAACGTGGCAGTGACGGCGTTCTGCGCGGACCCTACAAAAACATCCTGCTCGTCTTCCTGCGCAGCTAGCTGGGCCGTTGCAATCAATTGCAACAAAGCGCTGAGTACGTCCTGCCCTTCCTCAGTTACCTCAAGGGTCGCGGAAATCTGGGCTGCCGCGCTTGCAGCAAGAACATCTGCGCCCTCTTCTTGCGCAGCCAAACTTCCTTGCAGAGCGACTTGACCCGCCGCCGCAAACACATCCTGTGTAGACTCTTGGGCATCGAGCGAACCGGAGACGGGAACAGCGCCTGCGCCAGCAAATTCATCCGAACCCTGTTCATAACCAAGGAAGAAGATCAGTGTCTGAACTTCTTTGATGCCCTGAAAAATATCTTCGCCGGTCTCTTGGGCCGCCATGGAGCCGAGGCGGGCAGGCAAGGCGGTCCCCGAGAAGACATCTTGTCCCTGTTCCTGTGCCTGCAAGTTGCCAGAGACCGCTACATTGCCTTCAGAGGAAAGCTGATCCTGACCCTGCTCCTGCGTGCTGAGCGTGGCCGAGACCGCCGCTTCAGCTTGGCCAGAGAAGGTATCTTGATTCGCTTCCTGTGCCGCAAGCTCACCGCTGATAGAGAGGGTGGCACTGGCACTAAACGTGTCTTCTCCCACCTCTTGCGCGGCAAACGCGCCGTAAACCGCTACCGATCCAGAGGCGGACAGGGTGTCTTGGTTTTCTTCCTGTGCGGCAACTTCACCTGTGATCGCAGCTTGCGCGGAGCCTGCGAATTGGTCTTGCCCCTCTTCCTGCGCTGCCAAATCGCAATCGATTGCAACCGAGGCGGTGCCAGCGAACGTGTCAAGAGTACCCTCCTGTACGTTGAGTGATCCGGAGACCGCAACGGCACCGGTCGCGGCCATGGAATCCTGCGTGCTCTCTTGGGCCGCTAGGCTTCCAGAGATAGCGAGAGACACGGTACCAGAGAAGGCGTCAAAGCCCTGTTCCTGCGCCGCCATGCCCCCGGAGACAGCAACTGTGCCCGAGGCTGAGAGAGAATCCTGTTCTGTCTCCTGTGCGCTAAGATTGGCAGTCACAACCGCATTGGCTGCGCCAGCAAAAGTATCGTCACCCTGCTCCTGAACCTGCATCTCGGCCAGACGGGCGGGAACCGCCGTGCCTGTGAAAAGGTCCTGCCCAACTTCCTGAACTGCCAAGTCGCCCGAGACAGCGACACTGCCTTCGGCGGCTAGCTGATCAAGACCTTGTTCCTGAGCCTCAAGAGTTGCAGCCGCCTGAAGCTGGGCCTCGGCAGAGAAAGCATCCTGTCCCTGTTCCTGCGCGGACAAACTGCCTTGTATGGCGACTTGGGCTGCCGCCT
>SLGN01000267.1 GCA_007123695.1 Verrucomicrobiales bacterium | reverse complement strand
TGAACGATGCACTGCTCGACTCCCGCGACGAAGCCGTCTACACCCTGCGCACAAAGGCGCCGGGGCCCCGGGGAACGCTCCCCTTCTCCCACGAGCAGCTTGCGACCCACCCGAGCGGGCATCTTTTCGGCTGGACCCAGAATGTCGGCATGGGCTGGCCGGCGGACCGCGTCGCGGGCGGCGACTACCTCGTGCTGAGCACCCAGGGCGGGATCCGCCAACCCGACGGAGTGCCGGTGGCGCTCGGGTACCATACCGGCCACTTCGAGGTCGGGCTGCTGATGGAGGAGGCGGCCCGAACGATCACCTCGCTGGGCGGCGTCCCTTTCGCCGCGTTCGTGAGCGATCCCTGCGACGGCCGCACCCAGGGCACCGACGGGATGATGGATTCGCTGCCCTACCGCAACGATGCGGCCACGGTGCTGCGTCGGCTGATCCGGTCGCATCCGACGCGCAAGGGTGTCGTGGGGGTGGCCACCTGCGACAAGGGCCTGCCGGCGATGATGATGGCGCTGGCGGCGATGCGCGACCTGCCGACGGTGCTGGTGCCGGGCGGGGTGACTTTGCTGAGCGAGGACACCGACGAGGATCTCGGCCGCATCCAGACCATCGGGGCGCGCTACGCGCAGGGCATGCTGAGCCAGGCCGATGCCGCCGAGGCCGGCTGCCGGGCCTGTGCCTCGCCCGGGGGCGGCTGCCAGTTCCTCGGCACCGCCGCGACGAGCCAGGTCGTGGGCGAAGCGCTCGGTCTCTGCCTGCCGCACTCGGCCCTCGCGCCGTCGGGCGCCGACATCTGGCGCGACATGGCGCGGCGGGCGGGCGCGGCGGTGGTGACGATGGAGAAGCGGGGCATCGCGACGCGGGACATTTTGACGGAAGCGGCTTTCGAAAACGCGCTCGCGGTCCACGCCGCCTTCGGCGGTTCGACGAACCTGATCCTGCACCTTCCCGCGATCGCCCACCAGGCGGGGAGGCGGCGCCCCGGCGTGGAGGACTGGCGGAGGGTCAACGCGCAGGTGCCGAGAATCGTCGACGCCCTGCCGAACGGTCCGAGGCATTTCGCCACCGTGCAGGTCTTCCTCGCCGGCGGCGTGCCCGAGGTGATGCTGCATCTGCGGGAGGCGGGACTGCTGAGGCTCGACGCCCTCACCGTCTCGGGCCGGACCCTCGGGGAAAATCTCGACTGGTGGGAGGGCTCGGAGCGCCGCCGCCGTCTCCGGGAAAAGCTGGTCCAGCTCGACGGAATCGATCCGGACGAGGTGATCATGTCGCCTGCGGCGGCTGCGGCGCGCGGCCTGACCTCGACGGTGACCTTTCCGGGCGGCAACCTCGCTCCGGAAGGATCGGTGATCAAGTCGACGGCCATCGACCGCAGCCTCGTCGACGAGGACGGAGTCTACCTGCACGAGGGACCGGCCCGCGTCTTCGCCTCGGAGCCGGCGGCCATCGCCGCAGTGAAATCGACCGGCCCCGACCGCATCCGCGAGGGCGACGTGATCGTGCTGATGGGCCTCGGCCCGATCGGCTGCGGCATGCCGGAGACGGCCCAGCTCACCATCGCGCTGAAGCACCTGCCTTGGGGAAAGCACGTCGCCCTCGTCACCGACGGACGCTTTTCCGGCGTCTCCACGGGCGCCTGCGTGGGACACGTCTCGCCGGAGGCGTGGGCGGGCGGCCCGATCGGAAAGGTCCGCGACGGAGACCGCATCCGCGTCCGCATCGACTGCGATGCCCTAGTCGGCTCGGTCGATTACGTCGGCGACGAGGCGGAGCTGCTCGCCCGGCCGGCGAACGAAAAACTGCACCGTCTGCCCGGCGTGCCCGACGACACCCGGCTGTGGGCCGCCCTGCAGAACGCGAGCGGAGGCTCGTGGGGCGGCTGCGTCTACGACGTCGAGGCGATCCTGGCCAAGCTGGAGTCCTGAGGCCCGGCAAATGCGGCCTTGCCAGCCGGCGTCCCCGCCGCTTACCCTTGCGGCCATGACATCCCGACGCCGTTTCCTCTCCGCCACCCCGCTTTTCGCCGGGGGTCTCGCCACCAGCGCCACCGATCTCCGCGCCCAGCTCCGCCGCGCCGACGCCGATCCCGAGTTCGTCGTGAAAAACGGGCGCATCCGGCAGTCCATCATGGGCTGGTGCTTCAACGAGCATTTTTCCGCGGTGGAGCTCGCCCACCACTGCAAGGCGATCGGACTTGTGGCGATGGAGGGCATCCCGCGCGAGGCCTATCCCGAGGTCAAGAAGCTCGGACTGGAGATCTCCTTGGTCAGCTCGCACGGCTTCGCCAAAGGCCCCTGCAATCCCGAATTCCGCGACGAGGTGGTGTCCAAGCTCCGCGAGAGCATCGACGTGGCGAAGGAGTTCGGGGTGCGCAACGTGATCACCTTCACGGGCATGCGCTTCGAAGGCATGGACGACGAGAAGGCCGCCGCCGACTGCGTCGAGACGTGGAAATCGGTCCTGTCCCATGCGGAGAAAAGCGGCGTGACCCTGGTGCTGGAGCACCTCAACACCCGCGACGACACCCACCCGATGAAGGGGCACCCCGGCTACTTCGGGGACGACGTCGATTTCTGCATCGACCTGATTCACCGGGTCGGCTCGGAGAACTTCAAGCTGCTCTTCGACATCTACCACGTCTCGATCATGAACGGCGACATCATCCGCCGCATCCGGCAATACAAGGACGTGATCGGCCACTACCACACCGCCGGCAACCCCGGTCGGTCCGAACTCGACGAAACGCAGGAGATCAACTACCCGCCCATCCTCGAGGCCATCCTCGAGACCGGCTACGCCGGGTTCGTCGCCCAGGAGTTCATTCCCACCTGGGACGACCCGCTCGCCGCGCTGCGCCACGCCGCGCAGCTCTGCGATGTGTGATTCTCCCCCGCCCGGTCGCTCCCGGACATCGCGCAACCCGCCATCCCGACCCATGACCCCCGCCGAAGCCAAGGAACTCAAGTCCTTCATGAAGGGCCTGAAGCACCGGAATCCGCACCAGAGCGAGTTCCACCAGGCCGTCGCCGAAGTCGCCGAATCGGTGATGCCCTGGTATCTCCAGCACGAGGGCATGCGGCGGGCCCAGGTCCTCGAGCGGATCACCGAGCCCGACCGCATCGTCAGCTTCCGCGTGACCTGGGAGACCGATTCGGGCGAGATCCGCGCCAACCGGGCCTGGCGGGTGCAGTTCAGCAACGCCCTCGGCCCCTACAAGGGCGGCCTGCGCTTCCACCCCACCGTGAACGAGAGCGTCCTCAAATTCCTCGGCTTCGAGCAGATCTTCAAGAACAGCCTCACCGGCCTGCCCATGGGCGGGGCCAAGGGCGGCTCCAACTTCAATCCCAAGGGCAAGAGCGAGCGCGAGATGATGCGTTTCTGCCATTCCCTGATGACCGAGCTGCACCGCCACATCGGCGAGGACGTCGACGTGCCCGCCGGCGACATCGGCGTCGGGTCCCGCGAGATCAGCTTCCTCTTCGGCCAGTATCTCCGGCTGGAGAACCGTTGGGGCGGCGTCCTCACCGGCAAGGGGCTCGCCTTCGGCGGCAGCGCGGTCCGCACCGAGGCGACCGGCTGGGGCTGCGTCTACTTTTGCGCGGAGATGCTGGGCCATCGCGACGAATCCCTCGAGGGCAAGCGCGTGGCCGTGAGCGGCAGCGGCAACGTGGCCCTCTACGGTGCCCAGAAACTGATGGAAAAGGGTGCCAAAGTCCTGACCCTGAGCGATTCGGGAGGATTCCTGCATTTTCCCGACGGCCTCGGGCCGGAGCAATGGAAAGCGATCCGCGAGCTGAAGGAGGAGCGGCACGGCCGGCTCGCCGAGTTCGGGGAAGGCGGCGAATTCCACGAGGACAAGCGCCCCTGGGCCGTGCCCTGCGACATCGCCATGCCCTGCGCGACGCAGAACGAGCTCGACCTCGACGACGCCCGCCAGCTCGTCGAAAACGGAACCAAGATCGTCTGCGAAGGCGCCAACATGCCAGTCACCCACGACGCCGCCCACTTCCTCCGGGAGCGGGACGTGCTCCACGCCCCCGGCAAGGCCTCGAACGCCGGCGGCGTCTCCGTGAGCGGACTGGAGCAGAGCCAGAACGCCATGCGCCTGAGCTGGGAGCCCGACGAAGTCGACCGGCGGCTGCGCCGGATCATGGCCGAGATCCACGCCCGCTGCGCCGCCGACGGCGAGAGGCCGGACGGCGGCATCGACTACGTCAAGGGGTCGAACCTCGCCGGCTTCCGCAAAGTCGCCGAGGCGCTCCGCGCCTACGGCGCGGTGTAGCGCGGTCCGCCCGG
>SLGN01000054.1 GCA_007123695.1 Verrucomicrobiales bacterium | reverse complement strand
GTCTGCCGCTGGCAAAGAGGCGGACGACGGGGGCATCGGGTCAACGGTGCGCCGAGCGGGAAACTTCATGGGTTGCTCTGAGCCGGGTTCGACGACAGGCGCAACCCTGTTTGGTGCGGAGATCAACCCTGTTGCCCCGTCCGAGAAGCCGCCTCGCATCGATGCAGCCTACCATCCCGTTCACATCGTCCCGGTTTCACCGCCAGAAATGAACCAAACGCCTGGAAATGAATTAAACGCCTGGAAAGTTGAAGTTCGTGAATTAAACGCCTGGAAAGTTGAAGTTCGGGCGGCGTCGAGATCGGTTCGGCAGAGGAGGGGGCAGGGGAAGGCGGTCTGGGGGAGGATTGCAAAATGCATCGGTGCCAGCGTGGCAAGTGGGTCCGGGCTTGGCAAGCACGCTCTTGCGAAGAGCCGCGGCGCGGTCAGGGCCCCAGCGAAACAACTAACCATCTGATCAACTATTTGATAAATCGGCGTGATCGGCTTGCGATGAGGGGAGTGTCGGGTTCTGCAACAGAGTTTTATCATTGCGTTTTCGGCGTAATCGAAACATAAAATAAATAGCCTGGTTGTTATGTTTTGGCAGGTTTGTTATTTTTTGGCAGGGCCGCAGCCCTCGGGTTGTTCGCGGGGAGGCTAGGATTTCCGCCGCCAGTCCACCGAGTAGAGGTCGGTGCGGCGTTGCTGGAGGTTGCGCACGCTGCCGAAGTTGTGCAGGTCGTTGAGGTCGTCGAGATCCACGTCGGCGATGAGCGTGGTCTCGGTGTTCGTCGTCGCCTCGGCGACGATGGCTCGGTAGGGGAAGGCGAAGTCGCTGGGCGAAAAGACCGCCGACTGGGCGTATTGGATGTCCATGTTCACCACCTTGGGCAGGTTGCCGACGCTGCCGGCGACGACCACGTAGCACTCGTTCTCGATGGCCCGCGCCTGGGCGCAGTAGCGCACACGGTGGTAGCCCGGCGAGGTGTCGGTGCAGAAGGGCACGAAGAGGATCTGCACGCCCTGCTCGGCGAGGATGCGCCCGAGCTCGGGGAATTCGGCGTCGTAGCAGATCAGCATGGCGACCCGCCCCGCGTCGGTTTCGAAGACGCGCACCTCGTCGCCGCCGACCATGCCCCAGTCCTTCTCCTCGCTGGGGGTGATGTGGATCTTGTATTGCTCCTCCGAGCTGCCGTCGCGGCGGCAGAGGTAGACGACGTTGTAGAGGCGTCCTCCCCGGTAGAGCGGCATCGAGCCGGTGACGATGTTGATGTTGTATTCGACGGCCTTGCGGATGAAGAAGTCGCGGATTTCCCCGGTGAGTTCGGCGAGCTTGCGGATGGCCCCGGCGGCGCCATCGGCGTTGTAGGGCGCCATGAGCGGGGCGTTGATGTATTCGGGGAAGCAGATGAAGTCGGACTTGTAGCCGCTGACGGCCTCGATGAAGAACTCGATCTGGTCGAAGAAGGACTCAAGGTCCCGCACGCTGCGCATCTGCAGCTGGACGACACCGAGCCGCACGAAGGAACGCTGCCCGAGGCGGCGCTCGCGCGACTGGTAGTTGATGTTGTTCCACTCGAGGAGGCTCGCGTAGGCGTGAGACTCGGTGTCGGCGCGGAGGTAGTTGGTGAGGACCTTCTTGACGTGGAAGTCGTTGCTGAGCTGGAAGGTCATCACAGGGTCGTAGATCTCCTTGCGCTTGACCCCGTCGATGTATTGCCGCGGCGTGAGGCCCGGATGCTTGCTGTAGTTGGGCATCCGGCCGCCGGCGATGATGGCGCGCAGGTTGAGCTGCTCGCAAATTTCCTTGCGCGCGTCGTAGAGGCGGCGCCCGAGGCGGAGCCCCTGGAACTCGGGATCGACGCAGACCTCGATTCCGTAGAGGACGTCGCCTTCCGGATCGTGGGTGGAGAAGGTGAACCCGCCCGTGATCTGGCTGTAGGTGTGGTCGTCGCCGAACTTGCGGTAGTCGACGATGATGGAAAGGGCGAAGGCGACGATGCGGCCGTCGTTCTCGACGCCGATCTGGCCGTCGGGGAATTTCTCCAGAAGCCGCAGGAAGTCGGACTTGCTCCAGCTCGAGTTGATCCGCGCGTAGAGGGCCCCGGAGATTCTCTGCACGTCGTCGGCGTCGTCGCGGCGGAGGGGCCGCACGCCGAGCTGGTGGATCGCGGGGTCGTTGCCTTCGGTTTCGGCCATCACTTTTTCACGAGGAGGTTGCGCCCCGTCATCTCGGGCGGAGCGGCGATGCCGAGCCGGGCGAGCAGGGTCGGGGCGATGTCGGCGAGGATGCCGTCCTCGAGCCGGAGCCCGTCGGCGTCGTCGCCGACGTAGATGAGGTGGACGGGGAAAGTCGTGTGGGCGGTCTGGGGCGAACCGTCGTCGTTGACCATCTGCTCGCAGTTGCCGTGGTCGGCGGCGATGAGGAGGCAGCCGCCGAGCTCCAGCACCTTGCCCACGACGCGCTCGACGCAGCGGTCGATGCACTCGACCGCGCGGATCGCGGCGGGGACGTTGCCGGTGTGGCCGACCATGTCGGGATTGGCGTAGTTGACGATGACGAGGTCGTAGTCTCCGGCGCGGTCCAGCAGCGTTTGGGTGACTTCCTCGGCCGACATTTCGGGCTTTTCGTCGTAGGTGGCGCAGTCCTGCGGCGACTGGAGCATGGCTCGGTCTTCGCCGGGATTCGGCTCCTCGACGCCTCCGTTGAAGAAGAAGGAGACGTGGGGATACTTCTCGGTCTCGGCGACGCGGAGCTGCGTGAGGCCCGCCGCCGACACGACCTGGCCGAGGGTGTTGGTGAGCTCGACGGTGGGAAAGACGACGGGGCAGCCGTAGGTTTCGTCGTATTCGGTGAGGGTGCAGTAGTGCGTCTTGGGAAACCCGCCACGGTCGAAGCCGTCGAAGTCCTCGCGGAGAAACGCAAGACTGAGCTGCCGGGCCCGGTCGGCGCGGAAGTTGAAAAAGAGGACGACGTCGCCGTCGCGCACGCGGCGCTCGCCGGCGAGGGCGAAGACGAGGGGCTTGAGGAACTCGTCGGTCTCGCCGGCGGCGTATTTTTCCGGGAGGACGGCGGAGGGGGGGGCGGAGCACGCCTCGCCCGCTCCGAGGACGATGGCGTCCCATGCGAGCTTGCTGCGGTCCCAGCGCTTGTCGCGGTCCATTGCGTAGTAGCGCCCCACCACGGTGGCGATCCGGGCGCCGCTGGCCGCGAGTCGCTCCTCGCAGTAGGCAAGGTAGCCCTTGCCGCCGGTCGGCGAGGTGTCGCGGCCGTCGGTGATGGCGTGGACGAGGATGTCGCCGACTCCCGCCCCCTGCGCCGCGTTGACGAGGGCGACGAGGTGGTCCTGGTGGCTGTGGACGCCGCCGTCGGAGACGAGGCCGACGAGGTGCAGGCGAGAGGCGGCGGCCTTGGAGAAGGCCTCCGCCAGGACGGGGTTGGAGGCGAGATCGCCATCTTCGACGGCTTTGTTGATGCGGGTGAAGTCCTGGTAGACAATGCGGCCGGCCCCGAGATTGAGGTGGCCGACTTCGGAATTGCCCATCTGCCCCTCGGGCAGGCCAACATCCATCCCGGAGGTGCCGAGATGCGAGAAGGGATACCTCTCGTGGAGGGAGCGGGTGAAGGGAATGTCGGCGAGGCGGGGGCAGTCGCCGATGCGCTCGGCGGCCTCGGAGCCGGCTGGGTTGTCGCCCCAGCCGTCGCGGATGATGAAAACGACGGGTCTCTTGGCCTTGTCCATAGATAGGGGGAGTGATCGGGCAGAATCCGCCCCGGCGCAAGCGAATCGCATGATTCGCGGCGGTGTTCCGGCGAGGCGGTCGCGCCTCGGCGATTGCCCAAGACCGCTTCCGGTGGCAGCTTTGCGGAAGCTTCTGCCGATTCCACCGATGTTCGCGGTCCTTGTCTCTTTTGCTTTCCCGTCCGGCGCGGCGCTCTACGAGATCCTCGTCTGGGTGCTGGTCTGGCTGCTGCTGGTGGCAGGGCTGCTTGGCACCTTCCTCCCCTTGCTGCCCGGCACCGCGCTGATTTTCGCCGGAGCGCTGCTCTTCTATTTCACGATGGGGATGGAGGCCTCGGGTCTCGCCTGGCAGGGGCTGGTCTTCATGGGCCTGCTCTTGGGCCTCTCGGTGCTGCTCGACTGGGTCAGCGGCGTCCTCGGGGCGAAATGGTTCGGATCGAGCAGATGGGGGCTGTTCGGAGCGCTTCTCGGGGCCATCGTCGGACTGTTCTTCGGTTTGCCCGGCATCCTCGTCGGCCCGATCGTAGGGGTCTTCGCCTTCGAGCTCTTCGTGGCGAGGAAGCGGCTCGGGGAAGCCG
>SLGN01000099.1 GCA_007123695.1 Verrucomicrobiales bacterium | reverse complement strand
GGGTAGGAACCTCACTGGAGCTCTGGTTTCGGGTAGGTTCAGCACACCGGAATTGAGCGCCGGAGACGGCGAGATCCTCATTTCTGCCACCATCATTCCCAACCGGCGGCGGCTCACAATCAGGAGAGCACCAAGGCAGATTCTCCGGAGAGCGAACTTCGCCATCCCTGTTTCGGCGTCGTCCAACTCCGATCCGCGGATCTCCGACGCCGGAACCATCAAGGTGCTGGTGAGATAGGGACTGGAGGAAACCAGGATCACCTTGCCTGCTGGTCGAATTCTGATCGAGTTCTCCCGATCCGCTCACCCGAAGCCCGCAAATTACGCAGCTCGCTCGTGAACGGAGTCTCCCCCAGGTGTCCCGCCTCCCCCCGATCATTCCCCGGGCCGAGTTCGATGACCCGCGAGATGCAGTGGTAATAAGCGCAACCAGTCCGGACGAGATGAGGATTCGACGCAGATGCACAATTGCTCGACTTCTTATTATCAGCCTTGCTAATTGCATCGCCGGGCCGAGGTCGATGGCACGCGAGATGCAGTGGTAATAAGCGCAACCAGTCCGGACGAGATGAGGATTCGACGCAGATGCACAATTGCTCGACTGCTTATTATCAGCCTTGCTAATTGCATCGCTAACCTTGCTCATGCTACATTTTCGAGCGAGTGAAAGCCTTGCTGGGAATCGATGCCTCACCTACCCCCTACGTAGTAGAACGCTGTCAGCAGCCCGAGGAGAACGACGGCGAGCAGGGCGGTGAGGCCGATGGGGAAGGCGCCCACCTTGGCGCGGAGAAAGAGGGTTTCGCGTTTCGCCGAAATGCTTGCGGCATCGTTGCCGAGAAGACGCCAGATCGGGGCCATGGCGATGCAGACGAGCCGAGGGCCCGCCGATTCGAAGAAGACGGCGAGTTTCCGCACGAAGCCGCCCACGAAGATTCTCGAAACGGCGGCGTTGAGAGGATTGAGGGTGCGGTCGGCGAGGCGCAGGAAGAGCGGTCCCCCGCTGCGGTAGAGCCGGTCGAGGTCGGGCAGGCGCCCGGGAACGGGGGCGGGCAGCCAGCCGCGTCGCAGGGCGAGGAGGTAGAGCAGCCCGATGGCGCAGAGCCCGGCGAACTGTTCGGAGACGTGCCCGAGAGTGTAGGGATTGTAGAGGGAGCTCTGGTCGGGCAGCATGGGCAGGAGAAAGGCCCCCGGCAGCACGCCGACGAAGAGGCAGAGGAAGGCGGTCGCCCCCATCGCGAGCAGTTGGCCGAGGGGGGCGTCGGTCGGAGCGGCAACGGAGGAGCGATCCGGTTTCTGCTCCGCCGCGTCGCCTTTCTTTCCGTTTTTCACCCCTTTTGCCGTGCCGAAGAAGGCGAGGTGGGGTACGCGCAGTCCGGCGAGGAGAAAGACGGCGACGGCGCCGAAGAAGAGCACGAGCGAGACGAGACCGAGGTGGCCTTTGCCAGCGGCGGCGAGGAACATCGACTTGCTGAGAAAGCCGCAGAAGAAGGGCACGGAGATGCTCGCGGCGCCAATTCCGTAGAAAAGGGCGGTCAGGGGCATGGCGCGGGCGAGGCCGCCGAGCCGGTCGGCCCGGACGGTGCCGACGCGGTCGAGCACCGCCCCGAGGGCCATGAGGAGGACGGCGTTGTAAAGGACGTGGCAGTAGATGTGGGCGGCGACGGCGTTGAGGGCCAGTCCGGTGCCGAGACCGACCCCGACGACCATGAAGCCGACCTGGTTGACGAGGCAGTAGGCGAGGACGCGGCGCAGGTCGCTCTCGAGTGCTGCGTGGACGAGGGGCAGCAGGACCATGGCGCAGCCGATCCAGACGAGGGCGGGCTCGCCGGGGAAGACGCGGGCAAGCGCGTAGACTGCGGTCTTGGTGGTGAAGGTGGCCATGAAGACGAGGCCGCCCGCCGAGGCCTCGGGGTAGGTGTCGGGCAGCCACGCGCCGAGGACGGGCCAAGCCGCGTTGACTCCGAAGCCGAGGAAAACGAGCCAGGCGGCCGCGCCTTGGAGGGGCATCTGGTCGAAGGCGAGTCCGCCCCCCGAGCCGAGGTGCAGGGCGATCCCGGCGAGGAGGACGACGCCGCCGAGGAGGTGGACGAGGAGGTAGCGCATCGCGGCGCGCCCGGCGGCGGGATGGCGGCGGGCGAGGAGGCAGAGGATGGCCCCGAGGGTGAGCGCCTCCCAGAAGAGGAAGAGGGTCACGAAGTCGCCCGCGAGGACGGCGCCCATTGCGCTGCCGGAATAGAGGAGGCCTCCGGCGAGTTCCAGAGGATCGTTGCGCCCGGCGATGTAGAGGGTGCCGAGGAAGGAGACGACGGTGAAGATGTGGAGGACGAGCAGGGCGAAGGCGTCGGCCCGCAGGACGACGAGGTCGAACTCGAGCAGCCGCGCCGTCCAGGTCGCTCCGGACGGGATGGCGTAGTAGTTGAGGAGTCCGAGGATCGGCACGAGCAGGGCGACGGCCTGCCGCGCGCGTCCGCGAAAGACGGGGACGAGGGCCGCGCCGAGCAGGTAGATCAGGGAGGGATGGAGGGCTTCGGGCATGGGGCGGGCTAGGCGTCGGCCTGGGCGGGTCCGTCGGAATCGTCAGGCTCGACCGCTTCGGCGAAGGCCGCGAGAGGGCGGCGCAGGATCCGGGCATCGACAAGGAGGGTCAGAGAGAAGAGGGCGCCGAGGATGGCGTAGGATCCGGGGATGCGCTCCCAGGGAAAGTGGGGATGCTTGTCGTAGCCGACGAGGATGAGGACGAGGTCGAAGGCGACGAGGCCGCCGGTGGCGAGGGCGAGCCCGCGGAAAAGGCGGTCGCCGGCCTTCGGCGGGGTCTGCGAACGGGGGCTTTCCGGATCGGTAGTGGCCATGGTAGGGTGAATCGGTCAGGGCGTGGCGGGCAACGAGGGCAGGGTCTCGGCGAGCCGGAGGAGGAGGCCGGGGAAGAAAAAGAGCAGGAGCGAGGCGAGCGCGGTGAGGGAGAGCGGCAGGACGCAGGCGAGCGGCGCCTCGGACACTCCGGCGGGGGTGCCGACGGGCGCGGGCCGGAAGAAGGCCCGGTGGACGATGGGGAAGAAGTAGGCCCCGTTCAGGATCGTACTGACGAGGAAGACGCAGAGCAGCGCGACCTGATGGGCCTCGGCCGCACCCCAGACGAGGTAGAGCTTGCTGAGGAGTCCCCCGGTCGGCGGCAGGCCGGTCACGCTCATGGCCCCGATGGCGAGGGCGGCGAAGGTGACGGGCATGCGGCGGCCGAGGCCGTCGAGCTGGCTCACGTATTTCTTGCCGCAGGCCACAAAGATGGCGCCGGCGCAGAAGAAGAGGGTGATCTTGCCGAAGGCATGCATGGCGATGTGCATCCCCGCCCCGGTGACGGCGTGTTCGTGGAGGAGGCCGACGCCGAGGACGATGTAGGAGAGCTGGCCCACGGTGGAGAAGGCGAGGCGGCGCTTCAGGTTGTCCTGCGTCAGGGCGATGAGGGAGGACGTCACCACGGTGAAGGCGGCGATCCAGCAGAGGACGAGGTTGGCCCCGAGCTTGCCCAGCAGATCCACCCCGAGCACGCCGGTGACGACGCGGATGGCGCAGAAGACGCCCACCTTGACGACGGCGACGGCGTGGAGCAGGGCCGAGACGGGGGTGGGCGCGACCATCGCCCCCGGCAGCCACGAGTGGAAGGGCATGAGGCCCGCCTTGGAGAAGCCGAAGGCGAAGGCGAGGAGCAGGGCCACCGCCGGGCCGTAGCCGAGGTCGGACTCGGCGAGGATGGCCCCGGGGCCGAAGCCGAGCTCGCCGCCGGAGCGGACGTAGGTGAAGATGAGCGCGGGGATGGCGAAGGCCACCGAGGTGCCGAGGAGGTAGGCGAGGTAGGTGCGACCGCCGGAGCGTGCTTCCTTGTCCTGGTGGTGGGTCACGAGGGGCCAGGTCGAGAGCGAGAGGATCTCGTAGAAGAGGTAGAGGGTGAGCAGGTTCCCTGCGAAGGCGACGCCGAGGGTGGCGCTGAGAGAGAGGGCGAAGAAGGCGAAGAAGCGGGTCTGGTTCGGCTCGTGGAGTCCGCGCATGTAGCCGACGGCGTAGAGCGAGGTGGGGATCCAGAGGGAGGAGGCGACGAGGGCGAAGAGCATCCCGAGCCCGTCGACGCGGAAGGCGATGGGCACATTGACCCCGGCGACGCCTCCGACGAGGACGCATTCGACGACCTCGCCGCCGAGCACGGTCGGCAGCATCGCGAGGACGAAGCCGAGCTTGGCGAATCCGGCCGCGAAGGTGGAGAGCTCCCGCAGGAGCGGTTCGCGGCGGAAGATCAGGATCGCGGGCACCGCCGC